>JBBQJK010000231.1:0-4725 GCA_038325835.1 Gammaproteobacteria bacterium | reverse complement strand
AGTTGCGTTTTCGCTATGACGAGGACGCCCAGCGTGCGCTGGATATCGATCGGCTCAACGATACGGCTGTAGCCGTCGATTCAGCAGCGACAGTAACTAAGGGGCCCGACGGGAGTCCGTGATCGTGCCGTCTGCCCGTCGTCCCCGGCGTGCGCTGGATGGTCTTCTGCTGCTGGACAAACCGACCGGCATCACCTCGAACGGGGCCCTGCAGAGGGTCAAGTGGCTCTTTCAGGCGCGCAAGGCGGGCCACACGGGCAGCCTAGATCCGCTGGCCAGCGGGATGCTGCCGATTTGCTTCGGCGAAGCCACGAAGTTTTCCAGCTTCCTTCTTGATGCCGACAAGGTCTACCGGGTGCAGGCCCTGTTTGGCGTCCGAACTGATACCGGGGATGCCGAAGGCAGTGCTGTCGAGACCCATTCCCGGAGGCCGGTCTTGCCCGCTGAGCTGGAGCAGGCCGTTGCCTTGCTCCGGGGGCCGATCCAGCAGATTCCCCCGATGTATTCGGCCCTCAAGCAGCAGGGGCAGCGGCTCTATGCCCTGGCCAGAGCGGGTCTGGAAGTGCACCGGGAGCCGCGACCCGTTCACATCCACGCGTTCACCGTGGAAGCCTACGACCCGTTGACGCCGGTGTTTCAGGTCCGCTGCAGCAAAGGCACCTACGTTCGGACGCTCATCGAGGATCTGGCCGCTCACCTGGGCACCGTCGGCCACGTCATAGCACTCCGCCGACTGGCCGTAGAACCCTTCAGTGGCCAGCCAATGCTCCCCATGGAAGCGCTTGAGGCGGCGGCAGGTCAGGGGCCGAGTCCGTCCCTGGAGGCCCTGGATGCGCTCCTGCGCCCTCTGGAGGAGGCCTTGCCTGACTGCCCCTCTGTGGAACTTGACGCAGCAATGGCGCTTCTCGTGAGCCGGGGCGGTCGCGTCCTGGCTCCTCTGGGTCTCATTGCCGGCCTGGTTCGTCTCCATGCGCCGGGCCACCGGTTCCTGGGGGTGGGGGAGGTCCAGCCCGATGGACTGATTGCGCCCCGTCGGCTCGTCGCGCAGGTTTCACCACCGTTTCGGGCCGACGCCCAAGACGGGCTGTAACTCCGGGCAACACATGGTTAGAATACCGCCCGTTTTCATAGACAAATTAATGACATTGGCAACAGGAGAGAGCTTCAATGCCTCATACGGCTGAAGAGAAGAGCAAGATTGTCGCTGAGCACAGTCGCGGTCCGACTGACACAGGATCCCCGGAAGTTCAGGTCGCCCTGATGTCGGCCCGTATCAGTGAACTGACCGAGCATTTCGCCCGCCACAAGAAAGACCATCACTCCCGTCAGGGATTGCTTCGTCTCGTCAACCAGCGGCGCAAGCTCCTGGATTACCTCCGGACGAAGGATGGCGGACGCTACCAGGGCTTGATCGACAAGCTCGGCCTGCGCCGCTAGTCGCGGCTTCTGCCCTGTACGACCCTGCCGGACCGCTTAGTGTCCGGCTTCCCTATCGTCCAAGGTTCCGGCGGGGCAGATGCCTGACTGGTGTCTGCTGCTTCTCCTTTCCAATGAACTAGATACTGATTAGGAAACCAACGTGGCGTCATTCAAAAAGTCTTTTCCCTCCGGACAGCATCAGGTCACCATCGAAACGGGCGAGATCGCCCGGCAAGCGGGGGGTGCTGTCATCGTCAGCATGGCGGAAACCGTCGTTCTGGTTACCGCTGTGGCGAACACCGACGGCAGCCAACCGCGGGACTTCTTTCCCCTGACTGTGAATTACCAGGAAAAGACCTACGCGGTGGGCCGTATCCCCGGTGGCTTCTTCCGTCGCGAGGGCCGGCCCTCCGAGAAGGAAACCCTCATTTCCCGCCTCATTGACCGACCGATCCGTCCCCTGTTTCCCAAGGGCTTCATGAACGAGGTGCAGGTGATCGCTACCGTGATCTCCATGAACCCCGAAGTGGACTCCGACATTCTGGCGATGCTCGGTGCCTCTGCGGCACTGGGGCTGACGGGTGCGCCGTTTGCGGGCCCGATTGGCGGCGCCCGCGTTGGCTATATTGACGGGAAGTTCGTTCTTAACCCCACGGCTACTGATCTCAAGCAGTCAAAGCTGGACCTTGTCGTCGCCGGGACGGCCAACGCCGTTCTGATGGTCGAATCATCTGCCCACCAGTTGTCTGAAACGGTGATGCTCGATGCGGTCGTTTTTGGCCACGATCAGATGCAGATTGCGATCGAAAATATCCGGGCGCTCGTCAAGGAAGCAGGTCGGCCGGCCTGGAAATGGTCGCCCCCCGTGGCCGATCCGGTGGTTGCGGCAGCTGTCGCCAAAGCCGTGGGTGACCGTTTCGCCACTGCCTACCGGATCCGGGACAAGGGCGAGCGCTACGCCGCGATTGCCCAGCTTAAGCAGGAGGCTTCCGCCGCGGTGGCTACTGGCGCCCCGGGCGCACCGGCCAGCGGTCCCGTGGGCGATGCCTTAAGCCGCCTCGAGAAGAAGATCGTACGGGGGCAGGTGCTTGACGGTGAGCCCCGTATTGACGGCCGGGACACCCGCACGGTGCGGCAGATCGCCATTCGGACTGGCGTGCTGCCCAGAACCCACGGTTCCGCTCTGTTTACCCGGGGTGAGACCCAGGCGCTGGTGGTTGCAACACTGGGTACTGACCGTGATTCCCAGATCATTGACGCATTGACCGGGGAGTATCGGGACCGCTTCATGCTTCACTACAACTTTCCGCCCTACAGCGTGAACGAGACGGGTTTTGTCGGCTCACCCAAGCGCCGCGAGATTGGTCACGGTCGTCTGGCTCGACGGGGTATCGAGGCCGTTCTCCCTGACATGCAGACGTTCCCCTACGTTCTCCGGGTGGTCTCAGAGATCACCGAGTCGAACGGGTCAAGTTCCATGGCCAGTGTTTGCGGCACCAGTCTCGCACTGATGGATGCAGGCGTGCCCCTTCTGGCGCCTGTTGCTGGCGTGGCAATGGGCCTCGTCAAGGATGGGGACCGCTACCAGGTTCTGACGGACATCCTGGGTGATGAGGATCACCTGGGCGACATGGACTTCAAGGTGGCAGGCAGCGCCAACGGCATTACAGCCCTGCAGATGGACATCAAAATCGACGGGATCACGCGAGACATCATGGAGAAGGCGCTCTCTCAGGCGAAGGATGCCCGTCTCCACATTCTTGAGGAAATGAACCGGGTCCTGGCGACCCATCGTCAGGACATGTCGGAATGGGCCCCCACGATCATCACCATGATGATTGATCCAGAGAAGATCCGGGATGTCATCGGCAAGGGTGGCTCCGTGATTCGGGGCATCACAGAGGAGACTGGTGCGACGATCAACATCGACAACGACGGTACGGTAAAAATTGCGTCCGTGCAGGCTGCGGCTGGCCTGGAGGCCAAGAACCGCATCCTGCTGATTACCGCAGATGTGGAAGTTGGCAGCGTCTACGAGGGTCGCGTGGCCCGCTTGATGGACTTTGGCGCCTTCGTCACGATCCTGCCGGGGCGCGATGGGCTTGTGCACATCTCACAGATCTCCGACGAGCGCGTGGAGCGGGTGGGCGACAAGCTGAAGGAAGGCGATATTGTGCGTGTCAAGGTGCTCGAGGTTGATCGGCAGGGCCGGGTGCGGCTGAGTATGCGTGGGCTCGACGCCGCCTGAAGTCAGACCAGAGGCTTTACGCAGACAGTGACGGCGTGTCCCCGAACGGGGACACGCCGTTTTTTTCAGCCTGCGGCCGAAGCCGCCGTAGCTCCTCCGTTCACCGTGATGCCAGGGACTCCCGCCGGCCGGCTTGGAGCCGCCAAAGCGCTTTTAAGGGCGCGATCAAGGCGGCCTGCGAGCTCGGGGTCCCGGTCGTTGCTGCCCAGCCGGATCATGCCGGCCAGGAATTCAGCCGAGAGCAGTGGGGCACCACCTCGCTGGCCTTCCGCAATGATCTGCAGGAGGACCGGGGTGGTGATGTCCAGGCCGGTGGACTGTTCGACGACTTTGACCTGCGCGCCTTTGGTAATCAGATCGCGCACGTCCTGCAGATTTACGTACCGGCTCTGGGTGGTGTCGTAGAGTCGGCGATTAACGTACTTTCTAATCAGTCTTTGCTCGCTCATGGCGGGTCCTTCCTGTGGTTCCAAGCCTCTGTTCCAGACGACTTAAGCTGTCCGGCATACGATTGCCCCCAACTCCTTCGTATAGACAACTTCGCTCGCGGATTGGTTCGCGATGCAGCCCTGGGAAAGGAAAATTGCATGTCGAAGTAAATCCCATGGAAAACATGGGCTTCGAAATGCTTTATGAACTAATGTACGAGTAGGGCGGTGGCGGCAGAGCAACCAGGAAAGAAAACAGAGGGTCTCAGCGGTACTGGTCCTCGCGTTCCCCGTACTGCTTCTCGGCCAGCTCACGGCGTTCCTGGGCTTCCAGGCACAGGGTGGCCACCGGACGGGCCTCCAGGCGCTTCAGGCCAATCTCTTCGCCGGTCTCCTCGCAATAGCCGTAGGCGCGGTCACCGATGCGCTCAAGCGCGCTGTCGATCTTCTTTAGCAGCTTTCGCTCCCGATCCCGGGTGCGCAGTTCGAGGCCGAATTCCGACTCCTGAGTGGCGCGGTCATTCGGGTCGGGGAAGTTGCTGGCCTCGTCCTGCATGTGGTGGACCGTGCGATCAACCTCTTCCATGAGTTCCCGCCTCCAGGCGAGGAGAATCTGCCTGAAGTGCTCCA
>JBBQJK010000230.1:0-4774 GCA_038325835.1 Gammaproteobacteria bacterium | reverse complement strand
GGCCGTTACGCGGAATACACGTCCCACGCCTGGGCACCGCTGGACCCCCTGTGCCTGGCTCGCGTGGTCCGGTGGCTGTCGGTGTCGGCTAACGAGATCCAGAACGGCCTCGCCATGCCCCGGGCCATCAAGCTCCTCGGCTGGCCCCTGAGCTACGACCAGGCCGTGCGCACCGGCTATCGCATTCTGAAGATCATGGACGAGCACCTGGCGGACCGGCAGTGGTTGGCATTGAAGCATGCCACCATCGCCGACCTCGCCTGCTACCCCTACGTCGCGCTGGCCGCGGAAGGCGGTGTCGACACCTCATCCTTCGGCCACGTGTGCCGCTGGCTGGAACGTGTCGAGGAAATTCCCGGCTTCTGGCCGATGCCGCTGATACCCAATCTGCCTGCGGTGCCGCTCGTGCCGGTGCCGGTTGCGTAGGAGCGCCGACCGGCGCGATCTGACCGCAGGTACATGCCCAGCGCCGCTGCCCAGACAATCGTCAACTGCAGGTAGATGAAGCCCGCGGGTTGGAATGGCAAGCTCAGCACTGCCCGGCAGTACTGGCGGCTTAGTCGGGTTTGGTCATGTTGTTCCCCGGTCGTAGGGGTGACAGGGATTCAAAAGCGGGACGACGTCAATTTCACGTCGGCCCGTGCGAATGCGCGGCGCTGCCGCTCGGCAAAGCCCGCGGCTTCGCCTGTGCGGCCCTCTGCTTCCAGAGCCTGCTGCAGGCCAAGAAGTGAGTAGCCGTTTTCCCGATACAAGGCCAGATCCTGCCAGTAAACCGCCTCGGCTTCCCGGGGAAATCCCGCTTGCAGCAGGACAGCGCCCAGATAGTGGCGTATCGGGAAGTACCAGTCGGGTGGTTCGTTGTACATCAGGCCATCCTGGAGCAGCACGGCCCGCTGGAGCCGCGCGATTGCCTCGTCATAGCGCTTGCTGCCGGCAGCGATCTCTGCAGCGAGCACCTGCTCGGCGATCGTTATCAGCCGGGTCGTGGGGGCGAAGGCTGTGTATTTGTCCTTCAGCCCCGGCTCCAGTGCGATGGACTGGAGCGCAGCCAGCTCCTTGCCCGCACGTCCCGGGTCACCCTGGTGCTGGAAGGCCAGTCCCCGGGCGTAGTGCCACAGGGCATTCATGAGGCGGGCCTGCGCGGGTGGCCGAGGTTCCTTCAGCACTTCATCCCACTTCCCGAAGCGCACGAGTACGAATAATGGCTGCAGTTCGAAAAGCTCTGGCAAGCCGAACACCTCCGGCTCCAGGTGTGAGTGGCCGGCCAGCTTGCGCGCATCGGCCAGCGCAACGGCGCTGCGGCCCTCGAAAGTGGCAGCCCACACCTGAAAGTGGACGTTGTGGGGGTAGTAGAGCAGCGGGTAGATGCCTTGGGCGCGGCACTGGGTCAGGTAGTTCTCGTCCGCCCGGGCTGCGGCCACGTTGACGGCGTAGGCGTCGGCGTAGCGGCCCACCCGCATGTAGACGTGGGAGGGCATGTGCACCAGATGCCCTGCCCCCGGCATCAGCGGGCGCAGGCGGTCCGCCGCTGCTTCCGCGCGCCCCGCATCCGTCGCTTCGACGGCGTGGATGTAAAGGTGCAGCGCTCCTGGATGGTCCGGGTTTGCCGCGAGCACGGACTCCAGCGTGCGGATAATGCTTGGCGTATCCGGCCTCGGCTGCCCGTCCGGGAACCAGTAATTCCAGGGCGACGTGTTCATCAGCGCGTCCGCGTAGAGAGTGGCGGCGCCCAGGTGCTCCGGATAGGCCGCCGCGACGGTTGCCATGGCATCGGCATAGGCCCGATCCAGAGCGGCCCGGTCCGCCTCTGGAGCCTTGCTGTACCGGGTTGCCAGGGCCTCGATCAGGGCCTGTTCGACAGGGGAGGCCCGACCCTTCAGCCGCAGCGCCCGCTGCGCGTTTTCCCAGGCCGGCGCGATGGCTTCGGGCTGCATCGGGAGATTCAGGTTGGGCCCCAAGGCCAGCGCTTGGCCCCACCAGGCCATGGCGTTGTCCGGGTCGAGGCGTGCGGACTCCCGGAACGCACGCACGGCCTCCAGTTGGTTGAACGCGTAGGCAAGGTTCATGCCCTGGGTGAAGAACGCCTGGGAGCCGGCGTCCTTCGTCGTCGTGATCGGGTGCTTCAGCGTACCGAGACCGGCGAGCTGCGGGGCCAGCGGCGTGGTGGCCGTCGCCGGGTCACCGTCGAGGGCTCTGGGATCCCAGAACTGGGCTTGCAGGGGCGTCGCGGTGAGTAGTGCCAAGATGAGAATCAGGGGACTGAGCGCAAACTGTCGCATGTCAGATACTCCTCTATGCATCGCGCCTAAAGGCGCTCCTACCGCTGGTGCTTTGCCTTCCACTCCGCATAGGGCATGCCATAGACCCGCTCCCGGGCTGCCTCGTCAGTCAGTGCGATGCCGCGCTCCTCAGCGGCGGCGCGGTACCACTTGGCGAGACAGTTACGGCAAAAGCCAGCCAGGTTCATCAGGTCGAGATTCTGCACCTCCTTCCGTCCGTCCAGATGCTGGAGCAGACGGCGGAAGGCGGCAGCCTCGAGTTCGGTTTGTGTCTGCGAGTCCATTTACTCCACGGTGAAGCACTTGTCCTCGGTCCTGGGATTGCCGTCCGACGGGCACTGGATGTCGTCCCGCGCCACCCACAGCGGCGTGCCGGCCACGATCAGGGTGTGCACCGACTTGTAGCCGGTGATACCCGCGATCTGCAGGCTGGGCAGCGGGTTGACGATGAGGTCAAATTTACCTTCCTTGGTCTCCTTGTCGCAGCCCGTGAGGTCGTTCAGGAACTTGGTTGACACCTTGTGCTGGGGCCAAAAGGCCTTGGTGGTTTGCGTGGCCAGCGGCCCCGTACAGATGCGCAGGTCCTTCATCTTTGACAGGTCATCCACCGTGTTGATCTGCTTCGACAGGGCCGACGTCACCGGGATATGAATGTACTGGCTGATGGCGCTGATCGTGCAGGTGAAACGGCGGGATAGGCGTCGCCGCATGCCCTGGGTGTCACCACCGGTCGCATTCAGCTGGCTGATGATGTCTGCCGAGCCATCCAGGAGCAGCGACGTGGTCCAGGCCGGGCCCGCCGGAATCGTGACGTTTTCGATCTTCAGGTTCACGTTGTATTGCTTGTTGATCTCATCGAGCATCGCCTGAAACAGGGCGTCGCTGATGGAGCCGAAGAAGAAGGACGTATCGTTTGGCGAGTTCGTCGTCACCTGGACAACCTGGCGAATCGTGCCTCGGTCGAGGATCTCCTTGAACAGGCCAACCGGCTTCTCGGGAAACGGCGCCAGACCCGGCTGGGGCAGACAGTCCGCGAGGGCGACCATGTAAGACAGCGCCGCACCGGGCCTGGACGGCGGCTGCTGGGCAAGGATTTCCCGGTCCCGCCCGCTGGCGACGACGCGGATCCAGGCCGCGTCCATGGCCAGCACCAGCTGTTGCCGGCCCTTGGCCACATCGGGATCCACCTTGGCTGCCTTGGCGACAGTCGGGTCTGCCTTGGGCGTGGTGGCGCAGCCCGTGGTGAGCAGGGCAGTCAACGCAACGGTGAGACCCAAGGCAGCAGCGCGGACGATGGAACGAGTCTTCATGGGCAGTCGAGTCCTTTGAATTTGCCTAGCGTGAATCTATAGCACGATCCCGGGATCGTCTGGCGCCAACGTGTGGTCGCGCCTGCGGGTGGTCACGCCTGCGTGTGGTAACGAAGGGTCAGTCCAGATGGAGGCGGGGTCCCCGGTGCTGGCCCGGCGTCGCGGGCTCGATCTCGGGGTTCAGACGGCCGTCCGGGCCGTAGTCCGCGAGCTTCTGGAAGAACAGAGGCTGGTCGCTCTCGACGTTCAGCAGGCGCTGGCGGTACTCCGCAAGGAGCGCCTCCCGGCGTTCCCTGTCAACCCAGCGCACCGCGTGGGCGACGTAGGGTTTGAGCACGTCATAGCCGCAGAGGGCGAGCACGCCCGCGTGCAGGGGCCACAGCGTGCGTTCCAGGTCACCGTTTCTGCCGTCCGGGAACGAAGAGCTTGGTGGCGCGCTGGTGGTAAAGGCGAGCATGGCCCGGCGACCGCGGAACACCCCCCGATCCCAGGTGCGGCCAAAGTCGTAGGCAATGCCGTAGGCGAAGACGCGGTCGATCCAGCCCTTGAGGATGGCGGGCGCCGAGTACCACCAGAACGGAAACTGGAGAATCAGCAGGTCGGCAGCCAGCAGCTTCTCGATTTCGGCCTGCACATCGGGGGCGAAGCCTGCCGACTGGGCGGCGTGGGCCTGTTCGGTGCCGATCTCGAGATGTGCGGAGTCAACGCGCCGGGTGAAGTCGTGGGCCCCGGCCACCGGGTTGAAGCCCTGGGCATAGAGATCGGAGACCGTCACGGAGTGACCAGCGGCCGAGAGTGTCTCGACGGCCAGATCCTTCATCGCGCCGTTGAAGGAACCCGGCTCCGGGTGGGCATAGACGATCAGGACGCGCATAAAAAAGAAGGAAGAAGGTACCGGGCCCGTAGGAGCGCCTTTAGGCGCGATCAGTAGCTGTCGCGCCTAAAGGCGCTCCTACGGAGCCCGGGACCGTTTTGTGGTTACACCACCGGCGCGGGCTTCTGCTGCTTGGAGTAGTGCTCCAGGCTGGAATGGCTGGGACCGTAGTCTTCCGTCGGTGCTGACAGCATGGTCGGGCAATGCTTCTTCGCATAGTCCAGCAACACCTTCGGCAGCTGCTCCGGGGAGTCGAAACCGGTCATCGTCGAGGTATACATGCAGTGGCCCGGGGTTTGACCCATCAGCAT
>JBBQJK010000229.1:0-4777 GCA_038325835.1 Gammaproteobacteria bacterium | reverse complement strand
AAGGACGCCGCTGGCTCCTGCTCCGGGGCATCTTCCGTCCCTGGCTGCTCGCGGAGTTCCTGGCGCCGGAAGACGTGGCGCTGGTCATGCAGGGCCAGCCGGCCTTCGCCAGAGCTTTCGCTGCGGGCAGTCACGTCGTCGACGGCGTACCCGACCGGATCCTTGACGCGCTGGTGGAGAACGTGACGATCTCCGGATCAACCGACGATCTGGAGCCCGTGCTGGCGAAACTGCGGCATCTCAAGGCGGCAGGGCTCGGGGGCATTGCCCTGCGCCTCTACACAGATCCCGCCGCGTCAATCCGGCTGATCGGCGAGCGCGTCATTCCGGCGTTGTAGGCGCTCCTACGGATCAATCCACCGGCCGCTGCCGCAGGGATTTGCGGCTTCCCCGCTGCTTCTTGTCGTCCAGGCGGCGCTCGCGGGAACCCTTCGTGGGCTTGGTCGCCCGGCGGGCCCGGGGCACGTGGCTGGCCAGGGCGATCAGCTCATTGAGCCGGGCCAGCGCGTCGTCCCGGTTCTGCTCCTGGTTCCGGAAGCGCTGGGCCTTGATCACCAGCACCCCGTCCCGGGTGAGGCGGCGGTCGTCCAGGGCCAGCAGCCGGGTCTTGATGGCCTCGGGCAGGGAGGAGGCCGGCACGTTGAAGCGCAGGTGGATCGCGCTCGCCACCTTGTTCACGTTCTGGCCGCCCGCGCCCTGGGACCGGACGGCGGTCAGTTCGACCTCCGCGGGCAGGACCGTGATGGCGTAGCGCTGATTTGACATCTGTGAAATTGTGCCGGAGTGCGAGGCCTCTTAGAATGGGCTGCGGGCGTTACGCTCGTCCATCCCCCGGTGCCACCTGATGAAGAACCTCCGCCTGCCGCTCGCTGCGCTCCTGGCGCCCCTGACCCCCCTGGCACTTTCCGGGCTACTGGGCCTCGGGATCCTGCTGACGGCAGGCGGTGCAAGGGCCGCGCTCACGCTCGATACCGGGTTCGGGACCAGCGGCATTGCCCAGGTGAACATTGAGGCGGGACCCGACGTGGCCCGGGATCTTGCCGAGCAGATCGACGGGTTTCTGGTGCTCGCCGGGCGGAGCCGGCAGACGACCGGTCCGACCACCATCGACTACGTCACCCTGACGCGCCTGAATGGCGTGACGGGTGCGGTCGACGGCACCTTCGGCACGGCCGGCATCGTCACCTTGCTGCCCGGCCTCACCGCAACCAATGGCGGCGGCGGAGACGGCCGGGCGCTGGCCATCCAGCCCCTGGACCAGAAACTGGTGGTGGCCGGCACGTGGAAAGACAGTGCGGCGGCCAGCAGCCAGGTGTTCGTGGCGCGCTTTGGCACCAATGGCGCGCTGGATCCCGGCTTCGGCACTGCTGGCGTCGTGCTCCTCACTCCGGCGGGAGTGACTGATCCGACAGGTAATGCCTTGGCGCTACGCAGCGACGGCAGCATCGTCGTCGCGGGTAGCGGCACGGCAGCCGGCACCGCCGGCGTTGGCTTTGTCATCGTGCTGACCAGCACTGGTGGCATTGATCCAGCCTATGCCCTGGCCGTCGTGCCGAATCCTCTGGCCGATCCGGCGGGAGCGAACTTTGGCTTCAATGCCGTCGCCGTGCTGCCGGGGGACGGGGTTCTGGCGGGCGGTGGTGGCGGCGACCTGACCCTCGCCCAGTTCACCAGCGCCGGTGTGCCGGATACAAGTTTCAGCAGCGACGGCGTTGCCACCTTCAACTTTCCGACGTTCGATACTGCGCAGGGACCGAATCCGAGCTTTGACGTGGTCACTGCGCTACTGGTCCTCAGCGATACCCGAATCCTGATCGCAGGCCGGGCTGGCGGCAGCGCCACGGGTACCGCGACCAACCGCGTGCTTGGCCGGGTCACGGCGACCGGGGCCCTCGATACCACCTTCGGCTCCGGCGGCTTTGCGCCGCTGGTTGACGCCAGCACGTCTGAAGTCCCTGAGGGCCTCGGGGTCCGTCTGTCCGGGGACATCGTGCTGGTGGGTCAGGGCTTCACCCCGACCCAGATCAGCCCCAACGGGATCACGGTGCTGGGGATCACCGGCACCTACACCCCGGTGCTCTCCGATCTGGAGGTGCTGGGGGACGGTGATGTCGTCGTGGCCGGACAGACCGCGCTCACCGGGAATTCGGCCTTCGCGGCGTCACGGATCGACGCGACGGCTCTGCCCGACGGCCCGGACACGGTGCCGGATCCGTTCTCCTTTACGACCCAGACGGGGCTGGAGCCCGGCATTGTCGCTACCTCCAACACCGTCACCATCACGGGCATCGCCGCACCGGCCGCCATCAGTGTGAGCAGCGGTGATCTCTACTCGATTGGTTGTACGCCGCCTTTCGTCACAGCGGCGGGCACCATCAGCAACGGCCAGACCGTGTGCGTGAAAACCAACGCCGCCCTGCCTGACCTCTCGGCCAAGAGTGCGTTCCTCATCGTCGGCGGGGTGGTCGGCCAGTTCACGCTGGTGACGGGTGACGCCACCCCCGACCCGTTCACCTTCGTGAATCAGACCGATGTCGTGGCCAACGCGCAGATTACGTCCGCCCCGATCACGCTGTCCGGACTGACCACCCCAACCGACGTGCAGGTGACTCCGGCTGGCAGTACCTTTTCCATCGGCTGCACAGCCACCTACGTGGGCGGAGTCGGGTCTGCCACGAACGGCGCGCAGATCTGCGTGCGGCACACCTCGAACGCTTCCCCGGGCGGGATCACCGAAACCACGCTGTTGGTCGGCGTGGAGACTCAGGTCCAGGCCGTCTTCCGCAGCACGACGGCGGGCGACAGCGACACGACACCGGATGCATTCAGCTTCGTTGACCAGACCGGCGTTGCCCTGAGCACGGTCATTACGTCAGCCCCCGTGACGATTTCCGGCCTCAACACGCCGGCCCCCATCACCGTCACGGGAGGCACGTACTCCATTGGCTGCACCGCTACGTTCACGGCGGCCGCGGGCACGATCTCCGCGGGACAGTCGGTCTGCGTGCGGCAGACGTCGTCGACTGCCGGGGCGACTGTCACCACCACCACGCTGACCATCGGTGGTGTTGCAGATGCCTTCACCAGCACGACGCTCAATGTGGACACGATCCCGGATGCCTTCGCCTTCGTGGCCCAGACCGGCGTGAACCCGTTGACTCAGGTCACTTCCGCGCCGGTCGTCATTACCGGCATCACGGCGCCGGCAGCTGTCTCGGTCGCCAACGGCGCCTACTCAGTCGGCTGCACGGCCACCTTTATCAATGGCGCCGGCACTGTCAGCAATGGCCAGTCGGTCTGCGTGCGGCAGCTGTCTGCTGCTGCCGGGACGACCCCGGTCACGACCACGCTGACGGTCGGAGGGGTCGCGGGCGCGTTCACAAGCACGACCCGTGCTCTCGATGTCACCCCGGCGCCCTTCACCTTTGTGGATCAGACGGGTGTGCCCCTGGGGGCGACAATCACTTCGGGCATCGTGGTGATCTCGGGCTATGAGGATTCCACGCCGGTCAGTGTCTCTGCTGGCAGCACGTACTCGATCAACTGCACCGCGAATTTCACCGGTTCAGCGGGCACCCTGCAGCCACCGTCGGCGCGGGTCTGTGTCCGGCAAACCGCACCGATTACCACGTCCACCGCCACCAGCACGGTCCTGACCGCCGGTGGCGTGAGTGGGACGTTCACCAGCACCACGCTGGCGGGCGACGCCATCCCCGCTGATTTCAACTTTACGAATCAGACCGGGGTGGAACTGTTCGCGCAGATCACGTCGGCACCGGTGACGATCACCGGCATTGATGTGGCGATCCCGGTAACCGTCACGGGTGGCGAGTATTCCAGCGGTTGCACTAATAGCTACACCGCCACACCAGGCAACCTCACCAGCGGGCGGACGCTCTGTGTCCGGCAGACCTCATCGTTCAACAGCCTGACCGATACCAGTACGACCATTACGGTGGGCGCAACCAGCCGGACCTTCACGAGCACGACCAAGGTGGGCGATCAGATTCCCGACGACTTTTCGTTTGCTCCCCAGAGCAACGTGGCCTTGAGAACCGAAGTTCTCGCCGAGCCGATCACCATTTCCGGCGTTGACTCGCCTGTGGCGGTTCAGGTGACCGGCCCCACCACCCCGGGAGGACAGCGGCTGTCCCTGTTTTCTATCGGCTGCACCGGGACTTACGACGGTCAGGACGGCGATGTCGCCAAGCCGGGCGACACCCTTTGCCTGATCGTCCTGTCCGCGGCAACGGACTCCACGAGCGAGGTGGTCACCGTCACCATCGGTGGCAACCAGACCGGCAATCAGAAGTCTGCGACCTTTACCGTAACGACCGGAGAAACCGTACCCGATGAGTTCTTCTTTACTGATCAGGTCGGTGTCCGGCTGAACGACACCGTCTATGCCGACCCGCTTACGATCACGGGCATCACCGCGCCCAGCAAGGTGGAGATCAGCCAGAACGGCCAGTATCAGCTCAACTGCAACGGGCCCTGGACGGGCAGTAACGGCCTCGTTGCCAATGGTCAGACGCTTTGCGTCCGGCAGGTTGCCGCAGCGAGCCTCGCGACGCTCACCGACACGGTGCTGACCGTCGGTGGTTACAGCGACACATTCACGAGCACGACGGTGGTGGAGAAGCCCTTGCCGGGCGGCAGCGCCATGGATCTCTGGTCGCTGGGCCTCCTGGCTCCGCTGGTCGCCTGGCGACGCCGTAGGAGCGCCTCGTAGGAGCGCCTCGTAGGAGCGCCTCGTAGGAGCGCCTTCAGGCGCGAT
>JBBQJK010000228.1:0-4793 GCA_038325835.1 Gammaproteobacteria bacterium | reverse complement strand
GTGCCGGGATATCCCGTGGGCTTCGGCAGTGACAGGAAGGCGAAGGAGTACCTGGAGAAGTCTCTGGCGATCAATCCGGAAGGCATCGACCCCAATTACTTCTACGGCGAATTTCTTTATGACGAAGACGACTATGGCGGGGCCCGGACATATCTGGAGAAAGCCCTGCAGGCGGCGCCCAGACCGAACCGGCAGTCTGCGGACGAGGGCCGCCGACGGGACATCAACGCGCTGCTCATGAAGCTCCCGGCCCGGTAGCGCGTGCTCGATCGGCCCTTCTGGCGACGACATGCCGCCTGGCCTGCCCTTCTGTTGGGGCTGTTCACGACGGCGGCCGCCACCACGGGTCTCGACGAGACCCTGGCGCGGGCCTGGGCCTTCGACCCGGTTACCAGCCACTTCATTGGTACCGGCGCGGGGACGTGGTGGGCGAAAGGCCTGATCCACAGCGCTGGTGGGCGGGTGATCCGGATTTTCGGCGCCCTGGTGCTGCTGCTCTGGGGCTTGAGTTTCTGGTTCAAGACGTTGCGGCGCTGGCGGCGCCCGGCGGGCTTCGTCGTGCTTTGTGCCGTGCTCGGTGCGGGCGCTGTCGGTGTTCTCAAGCAAACCACCAACGTGGATTGCCCCTGGGCGCTGGCTGATTTCGGTGGCCAGCACCCCTACATTCGGCTGTTCGCCGACCGGCCCGATGCGCTGCCCCGGGCCCAGTGTTTTCCGGGCGGTCATTCCTCCTCGGGTTTCGCGTTGTTCTCACTCTACTTTCTTTACCTGGGGCGGAACCGGCGTCTGACCGGCTGGGGGCTGGCTGCCGCGCTGCTGGTCGGCGGCGTTTTTGCCTTTGGCCAAGAGGCCCGAGGCGCGCATTTCCTCTCCCATGATGTGTGGAGTGCGGCCCTCGTGTGGTTCGTGTGCCTCGCCGTCTACACCCAGGGTTACGGCGGCGCGGTCTGGGAACCGCGGGAGGACCCGGCGCCCAAGGTTTAGGATGGGGCGCATGAGCCGCCTCGTCATCGCCTGTCTGGCCGCCACCTGGGTGATCTGTGGCTCCACCTACCTGGCCATCCGTTTTGCCCTCGTGAGCTTTCCGCCCTACCTGCAGATGGGCAGTCGCTTCCTGGTTGCGGGCCTTGGCCTGGCCCTGTGGATGCGCTTCTCGCGGGCCGCACCCTGGCCTGACCGGCGGCAGTGGCGGAATGCGCTCCTGGTGGGTGCGCTGATGCTCGCTTGCGGGATGGGCAGCGTGGCGGTCGCGGAACAGACGGTGGGTTCGGGTATCGGCGTCGGACTGGCCGGGGTGCTGATGCTGACCCGGGGCGCCGCATTCCAGGCCTCACCCGCCGGGCTGCTAGCCATGCTGCTCGCCGGTCCGGGAAACGCGCGCCGCTAGAGGGCTTTCGCCGGGCGGTAGGTGCCGTCGAAGAGCGTTTTCCAGGACTTGCCGTTGTCCATGGAGATCTCCCACAACTGTTGCACGGTGCCGGCTCTGGCCGTCCACGTAATGCGGTTGCGGGCGGGCTTGCCATCCTCTACAGAGTCGCCTTCCAGCACCATGGCCCCGTTGCTCAGGCCGCCCTCCAGTTCCAGCGTCGTGCCCTCGCGCCACACCCAGAACTGCCGCCACTTGCCCCGGTTCGTATCGAAGAAGTTCAGGCTGGTGCCGGCACTGGCCGAGACCCCGGCCCAGGTTTCCTGCAGCACGCAGCCGTCCAGGATGGGTTCTATCCGGTTGCGGCCGGCGACGGAGCCATCCACGTTGGTCACGTCCCAGGTGCCGATCCAGAAGTCGAACTGGTGGGCGCGGGTGTCGGGGCAACCCGTGCTGGCTGCCTGAAGGTTTGCCGTAGCAATCAGAAGGGTGGCCGTGACTAGCAGGCGACTGAGGTGGCGCATGGGGCATGTTCCTTCTGCCAAGGGCTGCCACTCTAACGCGAAGTACCGGTCGACGGCTGCCGCCGCGTCCTCCAGAATTGCCGGATGGCGGTCCGCGACATTCTGAAGATGGGAGACCCCCGGCTGCTCCACGTGGCTCAGCCTGTGGTGCAGTTTGATACCGCCGAGCTGCACAGTCTGGTCGCTGACCTGCAGGACACGATGCTCGCGGCCGACGGCGCCGGTCTGGCCGCACCGCAGATCGGCGTGGATCTCGCCGTCGTCATCTTTGGCTTCGACAGTAATGAGCGCTACCCGGACGCGCCGCCGGTCCCCCGCACGGTGCTCGTCAATCCCCGGATCGAGCCACTCGGGCCGGAGATGGAAGAGGACTGGGAGGGCTGTTTGTCGGTTCCCGGACTCCGCGGCGTTGTGCCGCGCTGGACGCGCATTCGCTACCGGGGATTTGATCAGTTCGGCGAGCCCATCGACCGGGTGGCGGAGGGCTTTCATGCCCGGGTCGTGCAGCACGAGTGCGATCACCTGATCGGCACCCTCTACCCGATGCGGGTGCGGGACTTCACGCGGTTTGGCTACACCGACGTGCTGTTTCCGGAGCTGGCCGGCAAGGGGGACGACTAGCGTTTGGATTCTAGGTCGCCAGATTTGCCGCTGGCTGCCGGCGCGCGTGATCAGTAACGTGAGCCCTGTCCCCAGCCAGGAAGGCGTCCATTGGACTATCTCTACTCGCTGTATGATGCCCTCGTCAGCATCAACGTCCCGAACGACCGGGCCCGGGCCGTGGTTGATGCCATGGAGCGCGACATGGGTACCACGATAGCCACAAAGTCAGACCTGCAACTGCTGCGCCTGGACATGGCAACAAAGTCCGACGTGGTGGATCTACGCCATGAAGTTGCCCTGGTCCGTAAGGACCTGGAACTGCTCTCCACCATGATGACCGTGCGACTGGGCTCGGTGCTGATGCTCGGCCTGGGCTTGCTCTTCGCTGCCCTCAAGCTCATCTGAAGGCATCCCTAACCCGGCCCGCTGGGCCTTATCAGGGCATCGTCGCGCCACGGTTATCCATGAAACGGCCGTTGTCCGCCGGCGTCAGCTGGTCGATGAGGGCCACGATCCGGCCGACCGCCTCCGGGGTCTCCAGCGCGCCGGGGATGCGCATGAGTCCGGGGTTGGTCTTGCTTTCCGACCCTCAGCTCTGAAGGAACTTGAGCGCCGCGATCATCACCCCGAACCCGACCACCAGCATGGAACCCAAGCGGACGGTCATGGTGGTGGAGAGGAGCTCAAGGTCCTTGTGCAAGCCGATGGATTGGATATCCAGGTCCTTGCGCAGCAAGGCGAACTCCTGGCGCAGGCCCGCGAGATCGACTTTAGTCGCCATCTCTTGCCGCAGCAGCTGGAGGTCGGCCTTGGTGGCGGTCGTGGTGCCCATATCCCGCTCCATCGCATCGACGACGGCCCGCTCCTTGTCGTTGGGGACGTGGATGCTGACGAGGGCAGCATACAGCGGGTAAAGATAATCCATGGGGGCCAAGCTATCCGGCGTATCCGTTCGGACTCAATCGGCGCTGGGGCAAAAACTTGGCGGGGTTCGGGCCGATTGATTGTGAAGGTACTGGCCGTCAAAGCAATAACCCGGCCACCGGCCGGACTGGGCGCTGCCGATGCTGACCCAATTTCTCCGCTACGGGGCAGCCGGTGCCGTGGGCACGGCAATCCACTACGCAACACTCATCGCGCTGGTGCAGATCGCGCGGTTGCCGGTGGTTGCGGCCTCGACGGTGGGGGCCATCGCTGGCGCCGTTGTGAATTACGTGGTCAACCACCGCTGGACCTTCACCAGAACCCGGAGTCATGCCCAGTCGCTGCCGCGATTCGCGGTAGTCGCCCTGGCCGGACTGGTGATCAACGCCACGGTAGTGGCGGTGCTGATGAAGTTCGCCAGCACCCACTATCTCGTCGTCCAGATCGCCGCCACCGGCGTCGTACTCGTCGCGGGCTACTTTGCCAATCGCTCATGGACATTCTGAGCCCGGCCCAGCCCCCTACGGAGCCCCGGGCAGCCCGGCAGTCGCTGTCGGTCGTGGTGCCTGTCTACAACGAGGAAGCAGTGTTGCCGGAATTTCACCGCCGGCTGGCTACCGCGCTGGACGCGCTCGCCGACAGGATCGACGCGGAGATCATCTACGTCAACGACGGCAGCAGCGACGTGTCGATGCACCTGCTCGCCGAATTCCACAGCCGTGACGCGCGCGTCGCCGTCGTCGATCTCTCCCGAAATTTCGGCAAGGAAATTGCGCTGAGCGCAGGCCTTGACCACGCGCGCGGCGACGCGGTGGTGGTCATAGACGCCGACCTGCAAGATCCCCCCGAACTCATCCCCGACATGCTCAGGGCATGGCAGGCCGGGAACGACGTCGTGGTCATGCGCCGCCCGGTTCGGGCGAACGAAAGCTGGCTCAAGAAGGCCACCGCCCGCGCGTTCTACCGCGCCATGGGCCGGATCGGCGCGATTGATATTCCAGCCGACGTCGGCGATTTCCGCCTGCTGTCGCGGCGGGCCGTCGCCGCCCTGCGGCGCTTCCCCGAACGCAGCCGGTACATGAAGGGCCTGTTTTCCTGGATCGGCTTTCCCACGGCGGAGATCGTCTACGACCGGGATGGCCGCTTCGCCGGCGAGAGCAAGTGGAACTACTGGCGGCTGTGGAATTTTGCCCTCGAGGGCATCACCTCGTTCTCGGTGGTACCGCTGAAGGTGGCGAGTTACGTCGGCTTCGCGTCGGCGCTTGAAAACCCGCAAAGGCTTTATGGTAAACTGTGAAGCACTTTCGGAAAATGATCAGCCTGTAATTATTACTCAATCGGAATATATGCGCCGAATGAAAGATATGTCGGCAATG
>JBBQJK010000227.1:0-4796 GCA_038325835.1 Gammaproteobacteria bacterium | reverse complement strand
GCGGGCTAGAAGGAGCCCGCAAGGCTCAGTGCGTGGCTGCCATCCGCAGTGGCGGGTCCCAGCATCTGGAGTGCGCTGCGCAATTCGGGCGGCGCCTGGGGACGCGGTTTGGCGGTCCCGGTCACTTCGTAGGAGCGGGGTGGTGTGATGGTCACTGTCCCGGCGATCTCCAGGGGCCCCCCGGCATCCTTGAGGGCTCCCGTCAGGAGTTCGTCCGGGCCAAGCTGATCGGCGCTGAAGGCCAGATCATAGGTTCCCGGGGCGAGTTGCGGCCCCGCGGTCGGGATGGGCAGGACGACACCGGCCAGTGTGAGGTTGCCAACCGCCACTTCGACGCGGCCCTTGTTGACCACCAGCTTGTCGAAGCGTGCGGTCAGTTGACTGCCCGCACTACCCATCGCCGGTGCCAGCCACGCCAGGGGCGCAGCCGCTTCCAATTCGCTGGCAGACCAGGCACCACCCAGTGACAGCGCGACAGTCGCGTTCACAAAGCCATCCGGTACAGTGGCCTGGACATCAGCGGCAAGCTGGCCCGTCAGGAGGCGCCCTGGCCGGACCTGCCAGAGCACCGGACCGAGCGCAATATTCCCGAGCGAGACGCGCTGGACGGCGCCGCTCCACACCGTGCCGGACCAGCCAGTGACCGCGGTGGCCGGCATGCCCAGAACTCCAAAGGCAACCCGGGCGGGGAGCAGGGCGATCAGCGACAGGATCAGAGCACTGAGGCTGGCGGCCACCAGCAGACGGGTCTGGCGCATGGAGCTGCTAGCGACCAGCAAGCTCAAGAACGAGATTCGAGTTCACGCGACCGGGTTCGCCGCTCGGATCAAAGGATGCCGAGACTGCAGACAGGCCATGCTTGGCCTGGGCGTCGGCCAGCCAGGCGGTCAGATCATCGAACGGGACGCTCTCGAGACGGATGCGCACCCCGTTGGCCCCCTCCGGTTGGTTGCGTTTCAGGTAGGGACCGAGACCCCGTTCCCGGGTTGAGCGGTCGATGACGACGACGAGAGATTCACCGTTGGCCGGGACCGGGGCTGTCGACGGGCCCTGGGGTCCGAAGCGGCGTGCGACCTGGTCTATATCCCCGAGCAGGCTGCGGCGCATCTCAAGCTCTGCGACGGCTCGTCCCCGGGCGGCATAGAGGGGCTGCAGTCCCAGAGCGTAAACCAGCGCAATGAGTGCAAAGGCTGCCGCCAGCAAAACCAGCCACCGCTCTCTCGGGGCCAGCTTGTCGAACCATTCGCGCAGTGCTGCAGGATTCATCGCACAGACCTCAAGCTCCGTTGCCGGAGATTCGGATACGGCCCTCGATCTGGTCCCCGGCGGCATTAGACGACTGAATTTCGGCCTTGAGCTTGCCTGACTCTGCGACCAGCTTGCGAATGGTGTCGAGGGAGTCCGCACTGGGCGCTCGCACCTGCAGTTCCAGCACCCCGGAGCGGTAGTTCAAGCCCTGGATGCTCGCGTTCCCCGCCTTGGTCACTGCCAGGGCCACGGTGGACAGTGTCTCCAGGAACTGGCGAGCCGCAGCACCGGAAGCCGCCCCGTCCCCGCCCTGAAGTGCGGTATCCACCAGTCTCCGCAGGTCGCCGCCGGGTTCAACACCCGGAAAGGCGAAGCTGGCGGCCTGCCGGATCTCGATCTCGAGGGCCGCGTTCTCGCGCTTCAGGCGCCAGGCGTCGGCCGCTGTCGCCGCCACAGTGGCCGTTGCCAGGCCGGCGACGAGGGCCGCTGCCAGACGCCAGCGGGGCCAGTGGCTGCCAAGACTGGTGTGTCGGGCGTAGTCCCCCTGCAGGAGATTGACCCCGGGGCAGGTGACTATTGCGGCGGCGAGTCGGAGCAGGGCCCCGTCGGGCAGGCGACGGACCTCAAGACTCTCGACCCGGTCCTGGAACTGCTCCCAGACCGTGTTGGGCACGCCGTCGACCGTGGCGTCGTAGACCTGCAGATTGCGCGGCGGAGTGGCGCCGTCCTCACGCACGGGTCGGGGCTGGGCCAGCCACAATTCCAGCAGACCTTCCAGCGAGTCCAGTTCCGAGACGACAGGATCACCGCCCGGCTCCCGCAAGAGTGCCTGTTGACGTTCGAGAATCAGCGTTGCGTTACCCGCGATGTCGAGCACGCCGTCGCTGTCGGCATAGATGCCCTGAGCTTGAATGCCTGCCGCGGCAAGCTGGGCCTGCCACGCGTCCATCCACTCACGACGAACGACGGCGACCGCCACCTGCCCGTCGGCGAACCGGGAACCGGCGACGAAGTGCAACTCCTCCACGTCTTCCGCCAGAACGTCCTCCAAAGCGAAAGGCAGCGCCTGGGCAATCCGGTTCGCGCCTTTGACCGGCACGTCGATCCGGGTGCGCAACACCCGCACCGCAGGCACCAGCACCAGCGTGCGCCGACCCGCACAGAGGACCGCCGCCTCGGCGAGCGGGCCCGTTCCTGGCGCCAGGACGCAGGCGCCCGTGGCATCGACGACAGCCCATTCAGCCTGACCCGCAATCGGCTCAGCCCCGGCGACCAGACCGGGGTCGTCCGTCACGAGGCGGATGACCAACGTTTCACTCATTGCTCACGACGTCCCAGCTCAGTTCGCATCAAAGGTTCGCAGCCGCGTCCGCACCACATCCCTGTTGCGTTCCAGGAGACTGTACATAGTGGACGACGCAGTGCCAATAGACGCGGTAACGGTTAACAGAAACCAGTTGCTGCCCACCCCCAGGGGTGTTTTGGCCGAGATGCCCTCACTCCCGGGGAAGTCAGTCTTGAAATCGGCGACGTCTTCGTAGGCCCCGTTTACGAACGGCTCCACATCGAGTGCCGACAGGTTGGGCAACAGCGACGCCAGTACCAGGTCCGTCGCCGTATTGACGTTGAGCGTCCAGGGCTCGCCATCGGTCGTTGGGGGAGGTAGTGCCGTCACGTGGGGCTGCAGCGCCGCGTAGATCTCCGCCGTATAGCCCTCAACAGCCAGGAGTTCGCTGGTGGAGACCAGCCAGAAGTTCGCCGGCCGGTACGGTGGCTGCCGACTGGTGTACTGGTCATCCTCGGCGCCAACTGCCTCGACGGTGGTTCCCGGGTCAATCCAGTCGACGGTGGCGTCGGTCAGGGCGGCCGCAGTCCCCTCGTCCAGCGGCCGCTCGAGAGGCAGAAGCTGCAGCAGGCGCTGATACTGATCCCGGACCTCCTCGATGCGCTTGCCGTCCTTGCCGATCAGACCATTGAGGTTGAAGCGCCCCTGCTGGTCCTGCAAATACCCCTCGAGCTTGCCGGCCTCGACATCGAATGCCAGCGGCTTGGCCCAGTTCTCCTGGGTCGTGTCTGAGCCATTTTCGCCGTCATCGCGATAGTCCTCGGCAAGACCGAACCGCGCAAACTCCTCCCCGCCGAGAGCGTATTGCCGCGCCTGGTCCTGCAGCAGCAGATTCTCGGTCCTCGTCAAGCCAACGCTGGTCTGCCACAGCAGGTTGACTGCCAGCACGGTGGCAATGGCCACCACCAGAATGGCCGTGAGCACGGCGATGCCTGCCTGCCTGCCGGGTGGGGCTGCCCTCATTGAGGAATCTCAATCAATCGCTCGACCTCACCCCAGTCGTCCAGGTCGAGAGTGATCTGGACGGCCCGGGGCCGGCCCGCCGGTGCGCCCGTGGTGTTGCGCAGGGGCGGCCACTGCTGCTGCCACTCACCCGTGCCCTGGCTGGTGTCCAGGAACAGGAACTTGACGTCCTTGACGCCGCCAAACAGCTTCTCGCTCCTCGGCTGCTGTCCCAGTACGGGGTCGACCACCGGCCAGTACTCTCGATACAGATCGCCATCCTCAAACCGGTACTGGACCCGCTGGAGGGTGCCGCGGTGGGGGAGGTTCGCAGGATTCGGCCAACCGCCCCGGGTGAGGCGGACCAGGAACTGCCCACGGCCATCGGTCGTGAGCGGTAGCTCCCGATCGCTGCCCAGTTCATCCCGGATGGACCGGGGCTCCACACTGCTGAAATCGGTCGAGAGGAGCCGCAGTGCACGCTGCAGCGTGGCCAGTCGCTCTGTCTGTTCCCGGGCCTGGGTCTCCTGGCCTACGACGGCATTCAAGCCGCCCAGCGCCATGGCGCCGATGACGGCGAAGATGCCCATGGCCACCAGCAACTCCAGCAGCGTGAAGCCCGACTGGTCCCTGAGTCCCGCTGTGTTCACGGTTCGGAGGACCCGAGGGCATTCCAGTCGGCCTGGGGCGCTGTTCCGGTCCCGGTCGTGGTAGGTGCCGGGCGACCGAGAAACCCTGTCAGTGTGGTCACGACCGCGTCCGGCCGGTCCGCAAACGCGATGCTGATATCCACGCGGCGCAGGGCCTCGACCGGGGTCTTCACGACCTTGATCGTGTAGCGCCAGGTGGTTCTGGCCATGTCCACGTCGTCGGACCTGCTGCCGATTGCCGGAAACTCTCCCAGCAGGCGGAGGCGGGTCATTTCGTTCATGGCCACCCAGTGAGCGAGCGTCTTGTCCCTCAATCTGCTGGCTACAGTCAGTGTCTGGTTCACCTGGCCAAAGGCAGCCATCAGGCCCAGCGCAACAATGACCAGTGCCACCATCACCTCGAGCAGGGTGAAGCCTCGCTGCACTTGGGCATCAGCCATCGTCTTTGGTCAGTGTGGTCTTGCCGTCAATGGCAACTGCAAGGGAATAGCTGCGGTCTTCTTCGACACTGCGGACGCGAATGTCAAAGGAATCGCTGAGATCGCCAGACGAAAAGATGAAGAGCTGGGGCTGGTACTTTTTCTCCACATCCTTCGCGCTGCGCTCGAGAT
>JBBQJK010000226.1:0-4799 GCA_038325835.1 Gammaproteobacteria bacterium | reverse complement strand
GCCAACAAGCTCTCCGCGTCGGCCTACCGGGAGGTATTGAGCGCGCTCGCCACCCGCCACGGCTGGGAGTTTGAGTGGCTGGGTGAAGCGTCACTGCGCAAACTCAATGCGGGCGCCTTCCTCGCGGTTGCCCAGGGGAATGCCACGCCCGACGCCGGCATTGCGCGCCTGCGCTACCGCCCGCAGGGACGAAACCCGGGGCTGGACGCTCCCGATGTGGCTCTGATCGGGAAAGGAATCATCTTCGATACCGGTGGCACGAACCTGAAGACCGCCCCGCACATGCTCGACATGCACATCGACATGGCGGGTAGTGCCGTGGCCCTGGCCGTGCTGCAGGTGCTGACGCAACTGAAGGTGGCGCAGAACGTCGATTGCTGGCTGGCGATCAGCGAGAACCGGACGGGTCCCGCAGCCTACAAACAACGGGACGTGGTCACGGCGAGCAACGGCGTCAGCATCGAGATCATGCACACCGACGCCGAAGGCCGCATGGTGCTGGCCGACACCCTGGCCTTGGCTGGCCGGGAGAAGCCGGCCTTGATGCTGGACTATGCCACCCTGACCGGCGCCTGCGTGTATGCCCTCTCCGAGCGCTACAGCGGGGTCTTCACCAATCGGGAAGCCCTCAATGACCTTTTGGTGCGCACGGGCCGGGAGTCCGGCGAACGGGTGTGGCCATTCCCCAACGATGCGGACTTTGACGACGAACTGAAATCAAAGGTCGCGGATGTTGCCCAGTGCTCCTCGTCAGGGGAAGCTGACCAGATCCTGGCGGCGCGCTTTCTCCAGAGGTTCGTTCCCGAGGTCACGCCGTGGATTCACATGGACCTGGCGGCGGTCCTGCGCAAGGATGGCCTTGCGCATGTGCCGGGGGGCCCGACGGGATTTGGCGTGCGCTACACGATTGCCCTGCTGCTGGATCACGCGGTCGAACTGAAGCAGCTGGCAAAATGACGGAGGCTGCCCGCTCCCCGTCACTCATCAGCCGTCGCTTTCGGGGTTTTCTGCCCGTCGTGGTCGACCTCGAGACCGGGGGCTTCAATTGCAAGACCGACGCGCTGCTGGAAATGGCGGCCGTTCTCCTGAAGATGGACGATAACGGCACCCTTTCCAGGGACGCGACCGTGCACTGCCATGTGAAGCCCTTTGAAGGCGCCAACCTGGAGCCGGCCGCTTTGCAGGTGACGGGAATCGACCCCTGGCACCCCCTGCGCTTTGCCATTGCCGAGCGCGAGGCCCTTCAGCATGTGTTCAAGCCGGTGCGGGATGCCATGAAAGCCGTGGACTGCACCCGCGCCATAGTGGTGGCCCACAACGCCCACTTCGACCTGGGGTTCCTGAACGAGGCTATCACCCGAACCGGCGTCAAGCGGAGCCCGTTTCACCCCTTCAGCGTCCTCGACACGGCCACCCTCTGCGGCGTTGCGTATGGCCAGACCGTCCTGGCCCAGGCGGCGCTCGCGGCGGGTATGTCCTGGGACTCGTCTCGTGCCCATTCCGCAATCTACGACGCGGAACTGACTGCCGATCTCTTCTGCGAGATCGTGAATCGGTTCAAACCGCTCTACGATTCCGCTATCCTCTCCACACCTTCGGCAACACCGCAATTACAGGGGCCAATGCCATGAATCCACTAAAGAGCGTTTCGGGCGCACTCATCACAGGCGTCATTCTGACGGTGATCATCAGCCTGCTCCTGCCGGCCAGCGCGGACGTCACAATCAGCCTTGCCAGCCTCGACCGCTGGCTGCACATCGTGTCGGGCATATTCTGGGTAGGCCTGCTGTATTACTTCAACGTGGTGCAGATTCCCGGACTGGCCGCGGGGCTGGCCGACAAGGGCGGTCCGGGCAACGCGGGCATTGTCAAGTACATCGCGCCGCGGGCCCTGCTCTGGTTCCGCTGGGGCGCGGTGGTCACCGTGGTGAGCGGCATCCTACTGATGGAGTTCACCTACGGCGGCGGTGGCCTGATGAAGGGTCTTATGTTCCGGGAAGGCTTCGCCACGATCGGCGTCGGCGCCTGGCTGGGCATCATCATGCTGTTCAACGTCTGGGTATTCATCTGGCCGAACCAGAAGAAGGTCATCGGCGTGGTTCCCGCCACCGATGAAGAGAAGGCCAAGGCCCGGGCGACAGCCACGATGGTCTCCCGCATCAACTTCATTCTCTCCATCCCGATGCTCATGACGATGGGCGGCCAGTCCCACGGCCTCCCCTTCTGATGCCCAAATGCCCAAAGGTACCGGACCTTAGTTATTGGAGTTGTTTAGTTATTGCGCTGCAGTCAAACAACTAAGTAACTGCAATAACTAAGGTCCGGTACCTTTATCCTTTATCCGTTTATCCATGCCCAGTCGGATGTCACCAGAGTTCATTAGCCACATCTCCTCCGGCGTCCGCGGGGCTCTGGCTGAAGATGTGGGCAGCGGGGATCTGACCGCTGCGCTCGTGCCAGCCACCCAGAGGGCAACGGCTACGATCATTACCCGCGATGGCGCCGTCATCTGCGGCCAGCCCTGGGTCCAGGAAGTTTTCCGGCAACTGGACCCCGGGATCGTGCTCGAGTGGCACCTCGGGGAGGGCGACGATTCCACCAAGGAGCAGACCCTGTGCACGCTAAACGGCCCTGCCCGGCCCCTGCTCACGGGCGAGCGCACGGCACTCAATTTCCTGCAGACGCTCTCCGCGGTGGCTTCGGCCTCCCGTGCCTGTGCGGAGGCTGTCGCCGGGACCCGGGCGCAGATCCTGGACACACGCAAGACGATCCCCGGGCTCCGGCTGGCCCAGAAGTACGCCGTCCGTGTCGGTGGTGGAACCAATCACCGGATGGGGCTCTACGACGGCATACTCGTAAAGGAAAACCACATCGTCGCCGCGGGCGGCATCGCCAGTGCGGTAAGCAGGGCCCGGGAGCAGGGCTCGGGGGTTCTGGTGGAGGTTGAAGTAGAAAACCTCGCCCAGGCTGAGGAAGCCATGGCCGCCGGCGCCGATCGCCTGCTTCTCGACAACTTCAGCGTTGGCCTGATGAGAGAGGCGGTCGCCCTCCGCGACCGGCAAGCGCCGCGCATCACGCTGGAAGCATCCGGCGGCATCAACTTCGAAACCCTGCGGCCGGTCGCTGAGACCGGCGTGGATTTCATCTCCATCGGTGCACTGACCAAGAACATCCGTGCCGTGGACCTCTCGATGCGCTTTCGCTTCACATGACGGTCGAGACCCTTCCCTGCGCGGAATGCGGCAAACCGCCCGGCGTCTGTATCTGCGATCGCGTCGAGAAGATCGCCACCAGGCTGCGCGTCGTCATTCTCCAACACCCCCAGGAGGACGACGCCCTGCTGGGCACCGCCAAGCTGGTTGAAGTCACTCTGCCCAAGGCGGAGATTCGCGTCGGCCTGTCCTGGGCCTCTCTGGATCACGCCATCGGCACCAAGGATGCAAACCGGGAGCGCTGGGCCGTTCTCGCCGCCGCCAAGTTGCCCGCGCCGATTCCGGATTCTGCCCGGGGTGACGCGGTCGTGGTGATTGACCGCAAGAGCCGGGTCCGTGACCTGAAGCGTCACGGCCTGGAAGGCATCATCGTGCTGGACGGTACCTGGAGCCAGGCGAAAACGCTCTGGTGGCGGAACGCCTGGCTGCTGAAGCTGCCCCTGGTTGTCCTCAAGCCCCGGGAGCCATCGATTTATGGTCGCCTGCGCAAAGAGCCCCGCAAGGAATGGGTGTCGACGCTCGAAGCCATCGGCGATGTGCTGCCGGCACTCGGTGAACCTGAAGCGGTCCGCGGCAGCCTGCGGCGGCTGCTCCGCACGCTGCTGCAACGGACGAGGGATCAAGCCAGCATGGCGTCATGAACACGACGACCCTCCCAAACCCGGCCATTGAGAAGGATCCCGGACGCTTCTTCTGGTATGGCGTCTGGACCCTGATCATGGTGGTCTCCGCCCTGCCCCTGCTCGGGGTTCTGCGCATTCCCCTCGTCCTGGACTACACCACGACGCTGGTCATCCACGAGCTGTCGGCCTTCCTCTATTTCGGCCACACCTTCTTCAGCAACATCTGGGCGCTGCTGATCCGCAAGACGCAACCCACCGAGGTGGGCGTCTGGGCACGCGCGCTGCTGCGCAAGCTCTGTCTCGGAGTGACCGGACCCACCGCAGTGATCACCCCCTTGTTCGGCGTCATGCTGATGGAGAACTGGGGCGGTCTGGTCAACGCGCCCTGGGCCTGGGACGCCTACTTCGCCTTCTGGCTCATGGCGGGCTTCAGCGTTGTACCGGACGTCATCCGCTACGGCCGCAATCGCAATTCAGCTGACCCGAAGCACGGTCTGATGAGCGGCGGAGTCCGGGGCATGCTGGCATTGGTCCTGACGCTGTACATTCTTATCTACTGCATGGTTATCAAGGGCAGCCTGTTTGCCGGACCCATTCTGAATGCCCTCGGCGTCGCTCCCTGACAGCTATCGCCTAGAACCGGATTTTCCCCCGCCAGGTATCCGCGTACATGCGGAAGTCCCCTATGAGGCTGTAGAGGGGGTGACTGAAGGTCGCAGGACGATTCCGCTCGAAGTAGAAGTGGCCGGCCCAAGCCGGGCCGTAGCCGGCAACCGGCACGAGAAGCAGCGCTGGCCAGGCACCGGCAGCCAGGCAGGCAACTGGCAGGATGAGTACCAGAGTAGTGCCGAGAAAATGGAGCCGCCGGTTGGTCCGGTTCTGGTGGGCGCGAAGGTAGTACGGGTAGAAGTCCGCGAAGGACGTATAGCGGGCGGGTGCCGGCATCACTTCAGCCGCCGTTGAC
>JBBQJK010000225.1:0-4811 GCA_038325835.1 Gammaproteobacteria bacterium | reverse complement strand
TACCTGCATGGCCGGAGCGTTGGCGTAGCGGTCGACGGCAATCACCTCGACGCCCAGGCGCTGGGCCTCGATGGCCACTTCCTTGCCCAGTTCGCCGGAGCCGAGGAGGAGAAGACGGGTGGCGCCGGGGGAGAGGGGCGTGCCGATGGTGATCATGATTGGTGATGTCTGTAGGAGCGCCTTCAGGCGCGACTGATAGGGATCGCGCCTGAAGGCGCTCCTACGGGCGCTTCATCACCCGGTCCACAAACGCATTCATGGCGGCGGCGGCTTCGACCGGCGCCTCTTCCTGCACGTAGTGTCCGGAGGTCGGGACCAGTACGGCGGTGTTCATTGGCAGCTTCGCCTTCAGTTCCTCGAACTCGCCCATGGTCTTGTTGCGATCCTGCTGACCCCACACGATCAGGGACGGAACGGTCAGCCGGGGCAGCATGGGAACCTCATCCGGCTCGCTGTACTGGCCCATCATGCTGGTCATGCCGCGCAGATAACCCTGAGTCTGCGCGGTGCGGCTGAGATCCTTCACCACAGCATCCGTCACAATGGCCGGATTGATAAAGGAGCGGCGCAGGAAGTCGCCGCGGAAGGCTGCGTCTCCGAAAATCCTGGCTTGGAGGCGGGGAAAAGGAAAAACCAGATACTTGGCGATCGCCGGCACGCCGCTGGTAATGATGCCCGGGTTCATGACGACGAGGCCAATGACCTCCGGGGATTCCAGGGCAACCCGCAGCGCGATGGCCCCACCGAGGGAGTGGCCGCCCACGACGACATTCTTCAGCCCGAGGACCTTGATCAGGTCAGAGGCAATTTCGGCCTGATGAGCGTTCTTGTAGTCAAAGGGCGCCGGCTTGTCCGACAGGCCGAAGCCCGGCATGTCGAAGGCCACCACGTAATAGCGGTCAGCCAGCAGGGGCGCCAGCAGGCGGAAACTCTGTAGCGAATTGGCAAAGCCGTGCAGCAACAGTGCCGTGGGCTTGTCCGGCCCCGGCGTGCCCCAGGTCTGGTAGCGGATGTTCACGCCGTCCACGTTGACGAACCGGTCTGCCGGACCGGCGAGGTTCACGGCGGGAACCTCCTCCACGCCGGTCGGCCAGTAGGCGTAGCTGACGAGGCCCAGCCAGAGGGTGGCCAGCAGGGCCACGAAGCCGCCTAGCAGCCGTTTTAGCCATTTCATTTTCAGCAAGACCGGGCAGTGTGTTGAAGTCCAATGTGCCGGGCGCATGCTAGCACCAGTCCCGTCGCTGAATGCCGCTCTGAGCCCAGGAGAACCGCGCCATGAACGCCGCTGTCCCCCGTCCCGCCGTCACGCCCCCTGGCCCGGCCACCTTCGACTCGATTCGGGACTACGTCCGCGCTCTCGAGGCTCGCGGCCGGGTACTGCGTATCGCCGCCATGGACCAGGACAAGTACGAGGTCACTGCGTTCGCATACCGGCTGATCGATAAATTTGGAATCGAACAGGCGCCCGCCTTCATGGTGGACCGCATAAAAATCAACGATCAGTGGATGGAAGGGCCACTGCTGGCGAATCCCTACGGCCGCTGGCCCGACGAGGCGGTGCTCTTTGGTGTACCGGAGATCACCAGCGACTACCAGCAGATGTACCACGCCGTGATGAAGGAGATGGAAAAGCGGCTGGACGTGGGCGGCAGCTGGAAACGCATCCCGCCGGTGGAACTGGCGAATCCCCGCAGCGCTCCCTGCAAGCAGGTCATCCTCAAGGGTGAGGCAGTGGACATCGAGAAGTTCGCCTGGCTCAGGAATAACCCGGCGGACGCCGGCCGCTACATCAACATCACCTCCGTGATCATGGACGACCCGGAGTTTGGCAAGAACACCGGCACCTACCGCTGCCAGGTTCGCGACAGCAGGCGCATCAGCATCAACCCGGAGCCCACCCAGCATGGCTGGCGGATCCTGACCTCCATGCGCAAGCGAGGCGACAAGGTGGCGAAGGTGGCCATCGCAGTGGGGGCGGACCCGTTCACCTTCTGTGCCAGCAGCACCAAGATGGCCAACTACCAGGAGGATGAGCTGGAGTTTGCTGGTGGCCTGCGTGGCAAGGCTCTCGAGGTGGTGAAGTGCGAGACCAGCGACATTCGCGTGCCGGCCCATGCGGAGATGATCATCGAGGGCGAAGTGCCGCTGGACGAGGGGCTGGACGAGGGCCCGTATGGCGAGATGTACGGCTATCTCGGCCCGATGAAGCCCAACAACTTCTTCATGAACATCCAGTGCATCACCCACCGGGAAAATCCCTGGATCCTGAACTCCTTCACCGGGCTCACCTGCGACATGCCCCGCTCACCGCAGATCGCGGCCAACTTCTTCATGTACCGCAAGCTGATTCCGAATCTCACGGGGCTTTATTCGCCCCGGGGTGCGAACGGCGTGATCGTGATCAGCATCGACAAGAAGCTGCCGGGCGAGGGCATGGCGGCAGGTCAGTACCTGGCGGCGAACATCGGGCTCAACAAGGTCGTGATCGTGGTGGACAAGGACATCAACATCCTGGAGCCCAGCCAGATCCTCCATGCGCTGGGCGCCCGCTGGCAGCCCTCCGCCAGCCTGATGATTCCCCGGACCCAGATGATGATGCCGGACCCCAGCCGCCCCCACTGGGCGCTGTCGAGCAAGATGATCATCGACGCCACCCGCCAGCTGGAGGCCGAGGGTGGTCCCAAGAGCTGGGCGCCGCTGAACCGGGAGCTCCTGGTCAAGGGTGCGCCGGAGAGCTTTCCCTTGGTCGACAGCAAGTGGGACGAGTACCTGAAAGACTGGAAGTAGGAGCGCCCGTAGGAGCGCCCGTAGGAGCGCCTTCAGGCGCGATCGATAGCCATCGCGCGTGAACGCGCTCCTACGGCGTCGCTACCAGATCGCCACCCGCTGTTCCGGCGGCAGGTACATCCTGTCGGTCGGGCCGACGCCGAAAGCCTGGTAAAACGCCGGTACATTTGGCAACACGCCGGTCACCCGGTATTCGTCGGGGGAGTGCGGGTCGCTGAGCAGTTGCGACTGCAAGCGCTGGGGGCGGTCCATGCCCCGGAAGGCAACCGCAAAGCCGATAAAGAGCCGTTGTTCGCCCGTGAAGCCGTCGATCACGGGCGCTGCCTTTCCCTGCAGCGAACGCAGCCAGGCACGGTGGCTCATGGTCACGCCGGCGAGGTCCGCGATGTTCTCGCCCAGCGTCAGCTCGCCGTTCACGCTGAAGTTCGGCAGCGGGCGGAAGCCGTTGTAGCGGACTACCAGCCGCTTCGTGCGGTCTGTGTACTGCGCGGCGTCCGCCGGCGTCCACCAGTCCCGGAGACGGCCATCCCCGTCGAACTTGCGGCCCTGATCGTCAAAGCCGTGGCTGAACTCGTGGCCGATGATCGCGCCGATGCTGCCATAGTTGTGTGCGTCGTCTGCGGCCGGGTCGAAGAATGGTGGCTGCAGGATGGCAGCCGGAAAGACGATCTCATTGGACGTGGGCTGGTAGTAGGCGTTCACTGTCTGCGGCGTCATCAGCCACTCGTTCGGGTCTACCGGCTTGTTCAGTCGGGCGGCGTTGTAGGCGTGGGCAAACGCCTGCGTGCGTCTGAGGTTTCCTGCCAGGTCGCTGGCGACGATGGTGACGGACGAGTAGTCCTTCCACCGGTCCGGATAGCCAATCTTGCTGCGGAACTTTGCGAGCTTCGCTTGGGCGGCCTGCCTGGTCTCGGGCTTCATCCAGGCGAGTTGATCGATGGATTCGTGATAGGCAGCCTTGAGGTCGGCAATCATCCGGTCCATTCGCGCTTTCGAGGACGGCGGAAAGTGGCGCTCAACGTAAGCCTTTCCAACCAGGTCCCCGAGCGACTCGCTGGCCAGCTTCACGCCGCGCTTCCAGCGGGGCGTGTTCTGTTTGATGCCCTTGAGTACGCCACCTGCGAAGGCGAAATCTTCCTGCACGATCGCGGCGTTGAGGAAGGGCGCATAGTGCTTCAGGGTCTTGAAGCGCAGCCAGGTCTGCCAGTCGGCGACCGGGACAGAGCGTACGAGGGGACCCAGGGCTGCAAAGTATTCGGTCTGGGCTACCACAAACATGCCGGACGGCTTGAGGCTTGCCGCTGCCAGAAACGGCGCCCAGGCAAACTCGGGAAACTTCCTGCTGGCGGTTTCCAGGTCCAGCTGATTGCGGTAAATCTTCGCGTCGTCGCGATTCTGGACGGACGACCAGTGGCGTTCAGCAATGTGCCGCTCGAGCGCGACGATGGTCTGCGCCGCTCTGGCGCCGTCCTTCCAGCCGGCGAGCCCATACATCTGCTCCACATGGGCCTGATAGGCGGCTCTCGCTTCCCTGAGTTCAGGGCGATCGTCCAGGTAGTAATCCCGGTCCGGCAGGCCGAGGCCGTCCTGCCAGAAGTAGGCCAGGTTGCGCGTCGGGTCGGTGGCGTCCGCGTCCACGAACCACTGCACGGGCGTCTGCACGCCGGCAGCCATGGCAGTGCCGAAGTAGGCGATGACATCTGCAGGCGTACGCAGCGCGGCGATGGCGGCAAGCTCCGGAGCCAGCGGTTGCACCCCCAGGGCTTCGGCCCGTGCTTCGTCCATGAAGCTGGCGTAGAGCTCGCCGACCTTCTGCGGATCGGACCCGGGTGCGCCTGGCTGCTGCGCGGCTTCCTCGACCAGCGCACGTAACCGGGCCTCGGTCATTTCGTCCACGCGCTGAAAGCTGCCGTACCCTGACCGGTCCGCCGGAATGGCGGCGGTAGCCAGCCACCTGCCGTTGACGTACCGCCAGAAGTCGTCCTGCGGGCGGACGGTCTGGTCGAGTTCTGCCGGGTCGAAGC
>JBBQJK010000224.1:0-4816 GCA_038325835.1 Gammaproteobacteria bacterium | reverse complement strand
GATTGGCTCTGACGGCTGCGCCGTTCATCGCCTCCTTTAAACCCAGCACCCGCGCCCAGGCTCTCGGTGCACCGGTGACTGTGGATATCAGCAAGCTGGAAGAGGGAGCCATGGTTCGCGTGGTCTGGCGAGGGCAGCCCGTCTGGGTACTCCACCGCAGCAAGGCCATGCTCGATGCGCTCCTCGACAGCACCGTCGGTCTCAAGGATCCGGATTCCAACGAGTCAATCCAGCCGCCCTATGCCAGGAATGAGGGGCGCGCCCTGCGCCCGGACTACCTGGTGGTGATTGGCAATTGCACCCATCTGGGCTGCGCCCCACTGGAGCGATTCGAAGTGGCAGCGTCGGACATGGGCCCGGACTGGCGCGGCGGCTTTTTCTGCCCCTGCCACGGCTCCAAGTTCGACCTGGCCGCGCGGGTCATGGATGGCTCGCCGGCACCAACCAATCTCACCATCCCGCCCTATCGCTTCGTGGGGGATGAACTGGTCATCGTCGGCGAGGATGCGGGAGCGGCAGCATGAGCGCAGGACCTTCGGGCGTAGCGCCGACTGGCGGCGGGGGCCGGGGAGCCCGCTTCATCGACTGGATAGACGAGCGCTTTCCTCTCACGGCGATGATGAAGGAGCACGTCACCGAGTACTACGCCGCCAAGAATTTCAACATCTGGTACGTGTTTGGGGTGCTGGCACTGGTGGTGCTGATTCTCCAGCTGGTAACCGGCATTTTCCTGACGATGAACTACAAGCCGTCCGCGGAGGATGCTTTTGCCTCCGTCGAGTACATCATGCGGGAGGTGGAGTGGGGCTGGCTGATCCGCTACATGCATTCCACCGGCGCATCCATGCTCTTTGTCGTGGTGTACCTCCACATGTTTCGCGGTCTGATGTACGGCTCCTACAAGGGGCCGCGGGAACTGCTCTGGATCGTCGGCATGCTCCTGTACCTGGCGCTGATGGCGGAGGCCTTCATGGGTTATCTGCTGCCCTGGGGGCAGATGTCCTATTGGGGGGCGCAGGTTATCGTTTCCCTCTTCGGCGCTATCCCCGTCATTGGCGCGGGACTCGTTGAGTGGATTCGCGGTGACTACTTCATCTCCGACATCACACTGAACCGGTTCTTTGCGTTCCACGTCGTGGCCTTGCCACTGGCTCTGATCCTGCTCGTGGTCGTGCATATCCTGGCGCTGCACACCACAGGCTCCCTGAATCCCGACGGCATTGAGATCAAGGAGAAAAAAGGGCCGACGGGCATACCGCTGGACGGCGTCGCCTTTCATCCCTTCCACACCTCCAAGGATCTGGTCGCGATCATCGGGTTCGCGATCATCTTCGCCTCCGTGGTGTTCTTCGCACCGGAGATGGGCGGCTATTTTCTTGAGCATGCGAACTTCGAGCCGGCGAACCTGCTGAAGACGCCGGACCACATCGCGCCGGTCTGGTACTTCACACCCTTCTACGCCATCCTGCGCGCCGTGCCGAGCAAGGGCTGGGGCGCCTTCCTCATGCTGGCGTCCATCGTGTTCCTGTTTCTGCTGCCCTGGCTCGACCGCTGCAAGGTCAAGTCCATCCGGTATCGTGGCTGGCAGTTCAAGGTGGCCCTAGGGGCTCTGGTCATCAGCTTCGTGGCTCTGGGTGCTCTGGGTCTCCAGCCGGCCACGCCTTTGGTCAATACCGGAGCCCGCGTCTTCACGATCATCTATTTCGCAGTCTTCCTGCTGATGCCGTTGTACACCTCGCGGGAAAGGACCAAGCCGGTCCCGGAGCGCGTCGTTTACCACGGGCACGAGTGAGTTGGTCATGAGCAGTCATATTCCGAGACAACGCCTGCGGTCCGGCCTGATCGCGCTGGCTGGCGTGCTGGCTGTGTCGGGTTCCCCCCTGGTGCTGGCCGCCGGTGCTGAAGCCGGCTTTCAGCAGTTCGCCAACAATGACGTCGCCAATGTCGCCTCCCTGCAGCGGGGGGCCCGCAATTTCGTCAATTACTGCATGGGCTGCCACTCCGCCAAGTACGTGCGTTACAACCAGCTCGCGCGGGACCTCGGCATGACCGAGGAGCAGGTGATCGGCAACCTGATGTTCGGCGCGGCGCGGCCTACGGAGACGATGGGCATTGCGATGCGGCCGGCCGACGCTGAGCGGTGGTTTGGCATCGCCCCACCGGATCTCTCCCTGCTGGCCCGGTCCAAAGGTCCCGACTACATCTATAACTTTCTGCGCTCCTTCTACGTCGACACTGCCCGCCCCACCGGGGTGAACAACATCATGCTGCCGAACACTGCCATGCCCCACGTGTTGTGGGAGTTGCAGGGGATGCAGACGGGCAAGTTCGAGGAGGAGAAGCACGATGGCGTCACTCACCGCGTCTTCCGTGAATTCAAGGAAGTATCCCCAGGCACGCTCAAGCCCGAGGCTTACGCCGAGTTCGTGCGGGACACTGTCAATTTCCTGGACTACATCGCCGAGCCCATGAAGCTCAAGCGGCAGAGCCTGGGCATCCTTGTGATTGCGTTCCTGCTCGTCTTCGGCGTGTTTGCCTATCTCCTCAAGCAGGAGATCTGGAAGGACGTCAGGTAGGTGTCTGAGGAGTGGAATTCTTCGGCAGGCAGCTCCGGGCGGCGGGCAGCCATGACGTTGTATTCCGATCCGACCTCCATAGACAGTCACCGCACGCGGATAGTGCTCGCCGAGAAGGGCATCGTCATCGACATCATCAGCGTGGTGGACGGTGAACTTCCCGAGGACCTGCTCGACCTCAATCCCTACCATTCCACCCCGACGCTCCTTGACCGGGAGCTGGTGCTCTACGACTCCCGGGTGATCATGGAGTACATCGATGAGCGTTTTCCCCACCCCCCCCTGATGCCAGTCGACCCCGTAAGCCGGGCCCAGGTCAGGCTGGCGCTCTATCGGGTCGAGAAGGACAGGTTCGCAATGGCCCACCAGTGCGCGACCGCAACGGATCGCAAGCAGACTGCCCAGGCCCGCAAGGTTCTGCAGGAAAGCCTGCTTTCAAGCGCTGAGCTGTTTGCCGTCAAGCGCTTCTTCCTCAGTGAGGACTTCTCGCTGGCTGATGCCAGTGTTGCGGCACTCCTCTGGCGTCTGCCGTTGTATGGTGTCGAACTTAACGGCAATGGCGCCCAGCCGATCCGCAAGTACATGGATGGCATGTTCGCCCGGCGTGCCTTCCGGGAAAGCCTGACTGAGGCCGAACTGGAGATGCGCCAGTAGTCACGCCGAAGCGGCCCTACCTCCTGAGGGCTCTGCACCAGTGGATGACGGATAACGGCCAGACGCCGCATCTGGTCGTGGACGCGACTCAGCCGGGGGTTGCCGTGCCTGAACAGCACGTGCAGGACGGCCGCATCATCCTGAACGTGAGCTATTCAGCCACCAGTCGCCTGGAGCTCACCAACGACGAGATCAGTTTCGACGCCCGCTTTGGCGGCGTGCCGCGCACCGTGCGCGCGCCTCTTGCTGCGGTTCTTGGCATCTACGCGCGGGAGACGGGCGAGGGCCTGGTGTTTCCCGTCGACGAGTACGCCCCGTCCGGCGCTGCACCCGCACCCGAGCCACCGGCGGCCCCAACGACGCCACCAGCCGGGCGGCCGTCGCTGAAGATCGTCAAGTAGGCGGGCCGAAGAGCGTCTGGTCGATCCCGTCGCAGAGGCAGTGGATCACGACGAGGTGCACCTCCTGGATGCGGGCCGTGCGCTCCGCCGGCACCCGGATCTCCACGTCCCCGGACCGCAGCGCTCCGGCGATCTGTCCACCGTTACGACCCGTCAGGGCGACGACCCGTAAGCCACGCGCATGGGCGGCGTGAATGGCGGCCACAACGTTCGGTGAATTGCCCGACGTGGATATTGCCAACAGCACGTCGCCAGCGCGGCCGAGGGCCGTGACCTGCTTGGAGAAGACCTGCTCATAGGCATAGTCGTTGGCTATGGAAGTCAGCGTGGACGTATCCGTCGACAGTGCGATGGCCGAGAGCGGGGGGCGCTCGCGCTCGAAGCGGTTCAGCAGTTCCGCAGAGAAGTGCTGCGCGTCGCCGGCGGAGCCGCCGTTGCCACAGCTCAGGATCTTGCCACCGGCTCCCAGTGACTCGCTAAGCAGTGTCGTGGCGGCAGCGATCGGGTTGACGAGTACGGCCGCTGCCGCCTGCTTCGTGGCAATGCTCTCGGCGAAATGGCCACGTATGGCATCCGTCAGGGACATGGTCGCCTCCAGTCTGGTCAAAGGACCATGATACTGCCGGTGTTCAGCGGCCCGCCACGTCATCCAGTGAGAAGGCGGCGCGGGTCCACCGTATGCGCGGGTCAGACAGTTCCCCGGTGACCTCTACCACGTCGAAGCGCACTGGCCAGGCGGCGTACTGCCGGTTGCGCAGCAGTAAGTACCGGGCTGCGCCGATCAGCCGTCGCTGCTTCCGGAAATCGATGGTGCCCCCAGGCATGGTGACGTTGGTCTTGCGTCGGGCCCGCACCTCGACAATAACGAGGACGTCCCGCTCCGTCATGACGAGGTCCAGTTCGCCGAACCGGGCCCGGAAGTTGCGGGTGACGAGGCAGAGCCCCTGGTCTACCAGGTAGCGCGCGGCCAGGGCCTCAGCAGCCACGCCGTGCTGAAGATGCCGGGACCCCGGCATCAGGGCAACGGACCCGGAACCCGACCGGTCAGGGACCAGCCGGTGGCGCTGGTGGAGTGAGTGTCGGGCTGGACGGCTCGAGTAGTGGTGCCGGCAAGGCCATCGGGCGTCCTCCCCGGATTTCCGCAAAGGTGAGCCGCCGGTGGATGCGTCCCGTTGCGTCCGCATA
>JBBQJK010000223.1:0-4819 GCA_038325835.1 Gammaproteobacteria bacterium | reverse complement strand
CCCCACCATCGCACCACGGGCCGCCAGCACTACACCCACTTCGATGGCCAGAGTCAGGGTCGTGAAGACCGTGAGCCCGAAGGTCACGAGCAAGACGAGCCCATCGCCCCGCGGAGCAGACAGCAGGTACCGGAACCGCTCGTGCTCGCTCATGTTGTAGGCCACTACGGTCAGCAGTGCCGCCAGTGAGGCGAGCGGCACGTAGCTCACCAGTGGCGCGGCTGCCAGCAGGAAGACCAGCAGCAGAATCGCGTGCAGCATCCCCGCCACCGGGGAAACAGCGCCGGCCCGAACGTTGGTCGCTGTCCTGGCGATAGCCCCCGTCGCTGGCAGGCCGCCGAACAGACCCGAGACCGTGTTGGCGACGCCCTGCGCCACCAGCTCCATGTTTGACCGGTGGCGCCGCCCCGTCATGCCGTCAGCCACCACCGCCGACAACAAGGACTCGACGCCGGCCAGGAACGCAATGGTGAAGGCAGCGGGTAGCAGCTCCTGGATACGGGCCAGGGAAACCGCCGGGAGGCTGGGCGCCGGCAGAAGATGCGGCAACTCGCCAAAACGGGACCCGATGGTCTCGACGGGTAGCCCCAGCAGATGGACAGCAACCACGCCGGCGACAACGACGAGCAGAAAACCAGGAGCCTTGGGCGCCAGCTTCCGGATCACGACCATGGCCACAATGGACACCACCGCCAGCCCCACCGCCCAGGGGTTGGTGCTGGACAGTCCGGAACCGATGGCGGCCAGCTTCGGCAGAAACTCCGCCGGCACGTCACGCAGCGGAAGGCCCAGCAGGTCGGGGATCTGGCTGGAAAAGATGATCAAGGCGATCCCCGCGGTAAACCCCGTGATCAGGGGCTGGGGCATGTATTTCATCAAAGTGCCGCAGCGCATGAGGCCCGCAATGACGAGGATGATCCCCGCCATGCAGGTGGCCAGGACAAGACCGTCGTAGCCGTGCCGGTCGATAACCGCGTAGACCACCGGGATGAACGCCCCGGTAGGACCGCCGATCTGCACGCGGGAGCCGCCCAGCGCCGAGACCAGGAAGCCGCCGATGATCGCCGTCAGCAGGCCCTTCTCTGGTGTCGTGCCACTCGCAATGGCAATGGCAATCGCCAGCGGCAGGGCCACGATCGCCACGGTAAGGCCGGCCACCGCGTCCCGGCGGAAGGCATCGAGGCTATAGCCCTCGCGAAAGACGGTAACCAGCTTGGGTTCGAAAAGCGGAACGCCAGCCATTCAGGCTAAATCCCCGTGCAGAGCAGGTCGAGCGCCGCGACGATCTTGCCACGCTCCAGGCTTATCTGCTCATCCGCCTCGGCAGCTGCGGCTCCCCCACACCCTGGCTGCGGAGGTAGTCGTCGTAGCCCCCGTGGAAGTCCACGATCCCGTCGGCCTTCATCTCGATCACCCGCGTGGCCAGTGAGCCCACGAACTCCCGGTCGTGACTGACAAAGATCAGCGTGCCCGGGTAATTTTCCAGCGCCAGGTTGAGCGCTTCGATGGACTCCATGTCCAGGTGATTCGTCGGCTCGTCCATGAGGAGCACATTCGGCTTCAGCAGCATCACCTTGCCAAAGAGCAGACGGCCTTCCTCGCCGCCGGAGATGACCTTGACCGATTTGCGGCTCTCGTCCTTCGAGAACAGCATCCGACCCAGCGTTGCCCGGAGCGCCTGCTCGTCGTCGGTCTTCTGCTGCCACTGGCGAATCCAGTCGAAGAGCGTGAGGTCGCTGGCAAAGTCGTCATTGCGATCCTGGGGGACGTAACCCAGGGCGACATTCTCGGACCACTTGATCGTACCCTTCTCAGGCACCAGTTCCTGCATCAGGCACTTCAATAGTGTGGTCTTGCCGACACCGTTCGCGCCGATGATGGCAATCCGCTCCCCCACGTCGACCTTCAGGTTGAGGCCCTTGAACAGCGGCAACCCGTCGTAACCCTTGGTGAGCCCCTCGACCTCCACCGCTTGGCGGTAGAGCTTGCGGGCCTGGTCAAAGCGGATGAATGGGCTCACGCGGCTCGACGGCTTCACCTCGACCACCTCGATCTTCTCGATCTGGCGGGCCCGGGACGTCGCCTGCCGCGCTTTCGAGGCATTGGCGGAGAAGCGGCTGACGAAGGTCTGCAACTCGGCGATCTGGGCCTTCTTTTTCGCATTTTCCGCCAGCAACCGCTCGCGGGCCACAGTGGACGCCGTCATGTACTGGTCGTAGTTGCCCGGATAGATGCGCAACTCCCCGTAGTCCAGGTCCGCCATGTGGGTGCAGACGCTGTTCAGGAAGTGCCGGTCATGAGAAATGATCACCATGGTGCAGTCCCGGGAGTTCAGCAGTTCCTCCACCCAGCGTATGGAATTGATGTCCAGGTTGTTGGTGGGCTCGTCGAGCAGCAGCACGTCCGGATTGCCGAACAGCGCCTGGGCGAGCAGCACCCGCAGTTTCCAGCCGGGCGCCACCTCGCTCATCAACCCCGCATCCAGTTCCAGCGGAATGCCCACACCGCGCAGGAGTTCGCTGGCCCGGGACTCGGCCGTGTAGCCGTCCATCTCGGCAAACTGGGTCTCCAGGTCGGCGACCCGCATGCCGTCCTCTTCGCTCATCTCTGGCAGGGAGTAGATCCGGTCCCGCTCCTGCCGCACCGGCCAGAGTTCCGCATGGCCCATGATCACGGTGTCGATCACCGCAAACTCCTCGAAGGCAAACTGGTCCTGGCGCAACTTGCCGAGGCGTATGCCGGAATCGAGTGCCACGTTGCCCGCCGTGGGTACGAGATCTCCCCCCAGGATCTTCATGAAGGTGGATTTGCCACAGCCGTTGGCGCCGATCAGGCCATAGCGATTGCCATCGCCGAACTTGGCCGAGACGTTCTCGAACAGGGGCTTGGCGCCGAACTGCATGGTGATGTTGGCGGTGGTGATCAAGGGGGCAATCCTGGGGTGGAAGTGGGGTGGCGGCGGGCTGGAGATGCTACACGAGCGCAGGCTTCCCGGGCGTCGGGAAGCAAAAGACCCTAGAATTACCGCATGACCATGCGACTTTTCGACTTCGACAGGGCCCCAAACCCCCGGCGGGTGCGCATCTTCCTGGCGGAGAAGCAGCTCCGGATACCCCGGGTGAACGTGAACCTGTTCCGCCTGGAGCAGTTGTCCCCGGAATTCATGGCCATCAACCCGGGCGGCACGGTGCCGGTGCTGGAAACCGAAGACGGCACCTACCTGACCGAGTGTCTCGCTATCTGCCGGTATCTCGAGTTTCTGCAACCGGAACCGCGGCTGTTTGGCAGCACCCCGCGCCAGGAAGCGCTGACCCTCATGTGGACGAATATCGTGGAGAACGAGGGCCTCCCCGCCGTCGCTGAAGTGCTGCGCAACCTGTCACCCGGGTTCAGGGACCACGTGTTTCCGGGGCCGGTGGCCTACCCGCAGATTCCCGCACTCGTCGAGCGCGGCCGGCAGCGGACTGAGCAGTTCTTTGATCGCGTCGAGCAACAGCTTGAACACCAGCAGTACCTGGCGGGCGGCGAGTTCTCCTTCGCCGACATCAGCCTGTTCGTGACTGCGGAGTTCGCCGGTTGGGTCGATATCCAGCCGACGACGAAGAGGCCCGCACTGCAGCGCTGGAACGAGCGGGTGGCAGCACGCCCCAGCGTCTCGGCCTAGCAGCTGCTCCAGGGCAAATCCGCGTCGGTGCCCGTGAGTGCCTCCTGCGCCCGGCGCAACTGGCGCCGGGCCCGGAACATGTCCTGCCTGGCGACGGCCTCCAGCCAGACGTCCATGCCCGGTTCAGGACCGAGTTCGATAGCGGCCAGTGCCTCGCGTGCGGCCCGGTGCTCAGCAACGGCTGCAGTCCACGCGGTCTCCGCCGCCGGACGGCGCCAGGGCCGGGCCCAGGCGACAGCAGCGATCCAGGGTTCTGTGCTCGGTGCCAGTTCCATCTCACACCTCGATAAGTAGAAGACGGGAAATCTTCTGCACGAGTCGTGCCAACCCGCGTGGACCGGATTCTTCAAGGCTGGCGTCGTGCCCGTCTGGAACGCCGCACCAAACCGGGGCGCCGGCGGCTGGTGGAAGTACCGATCGGGTGCGCCTTCACAAGATGAGCGCTCCGACGAACAGCCCGACCATGATGAAGGCAATCACGACCTTCGCCACCAGGCCTGCCATGAGGCCAAGCCAGGTCGCGATGCCCACCTTGACGGCGCGGCCTTGATCTCGCCCCGCCAGGTACTCGCCGACAGCGGCGCCAACCAGCGGCATGAAGAGCACACCAACCAGGCCGAGGAAGAGGCCGGCCAGCGTGCCCAGCGCGGCACCGATGATGGCCTGGCGACTGGCTCCGGCCCTGCGGGCACCGAGCAGGCCAGCCACGTACTCCAGCACCCAGGCCACCATGGCGAGCACACCGGCCACGACCACCACGCTTGGGCCCACGCGGGTGAAGTCGTCAATCCAGGCTCCGAGCACGATGCCTGCCAGCACGAACAGCGTGCCCGGCAGAGCCGGCAACACCGTGCCCGCCACGCCAACGCAGATCAGCGCAACGCAAAGTACCCAGAGAAATGTATCGTCCACCATGAGACGGAAACTCCAGAGATGCGTTCAGCGTAAAAGCGCCGGTGATGACTCTCGTAAAGTCTTCACGGCCGCCGTCACGATCCCGCCGCGCCCAACAATGGCATCACGTCGAACGCGATGCTGATCCGCTCCCCTGCCTGAGCAAAGGGCAAGGTGCGATGCCAGAACCAGGAGGGAAATAACACGAGCTGGCCGGGCCTGGCACTCACGCGACGCCGCTCCGGCTCGATCTTCAGGGCG
>JBBQJK010000222.1:0-4826 GCA_038325835.1 Gammaproteobacteria bacterium | reverse complement strand
GGTCTTCAGTTGCTCCCAGGCGAGTGCCTCGAACTGCTCATCGGTGGCATCGTCAGGCAGTGCAGGTGGAGTTACGGACTCTTTGCCCAGGGCATCCGCATCCTTGCCCGGAACGCGAACAAGGTTGCCTTCAAAATAGACCGTAAAGCTTCCGCCCATGGCCTGCGTGATGTAGACGAGGGAGTCCACGGGGAGCGTCACCGGGATCCCTGACGGCACCATCAGGCCCTCCACGGCGCGTCTCACTACGACGGGTTCGTTGTCCGCACTGTTCATCGCTGGATGCTCTCTTGTTCGGTAGTCACTGACGCCGTCGAGGAGTCCAGCGCCGCCAGGAGTGTCTTCCACGGCAGGGTGGCGCAACGGATCCGGGAGGGGTACTGACTGACGCCTCCAAGTGCCGCCAGATCGCCGGTCAGGGTCTCGCCTGCACCGGTCGCCAGGGCTCTGTCGAACTGGTCGACGGAAGCCCTGACCTCGAGCAGGGGGCGGCGCCGGACAGTCTCGGTCAGCAGCGAAGCCGAGGCCAGACAGATCGCGCAGCCCGAGGCCTCGAACGCGACGTCCTGCAGCACCCCATCCTGAATCTGAAGATAGATCCGGACCTTGTCGCCGCAGAGGGGATTGTGCCCCTCCGCCTCCCGGTCGTAGTGTGCAGGTCGACCCTGGTGGCGCGGGTGACGGCTGTGATCGAGGACGATCTGCCGGTAAAGGCTGGTTAACTCTCTGACGGGCTCGGACATCAGGCGAACATCCGTTGGGCGAGGCGCAATGCGTCGAGTAGCTGGTCGATCTCCCCGCGGGTGTTGTAGAAGGCGAAGGAGGCCCGCGCCGTACCCGCCAGGCCGAAGCGTTCCATCACCGGCATGGCGCAGTGGTGGCCAGCCCTGATGGCCACGCCCCGCTGGTCGAGGATAGTGCCCAGATCGTGGGGGTGGATGCCCGCTATATTGAAGGAGACCAGACTGGCCTTGTCCCGTGCGGTGCCAACGATCGACAGGCCAGGAAGCTGGAGGAGCAAGCCGGTAGCGTAATCGAGCAGACCGGCCTCCCATGCGGATATGTTCGGCAGGCCGATCCGGGTGAGGTAGTTTATGGCAGCAGCCAGGCCGATCGCGCCGGCAATGTGGGGCGTGCCAGCCTCGAACCGGTAGGGAAGTTCGTTAAACGTCGTGCCCTTGAAGCTGACGGTTAGAATCATGTCCCCGCCACTCTGGAAGGGCGGCAGGTCCCGGAGCAAAGCCTCACGACCGTAAAGCACACCGATGCCGGTGGGTCCGCACATCTTGTGACCTGAGAAGGCGTAGAAGTCGCAGTCCAGGTCCCGGACATCGACGGCCTGGTGGGGGATCGCCTGCGCCCCGTCCAGCAGCACCGGCACGCCGCGGTCCCTGGCGGCGGCGATAATCAGCTTTACCGGGTTGACGGTGCCCAGTGCATTGGAGACGTGCGTGATTGCCACCAGCTTGGTGCGCGGGCCGAGCAGTTCCATGAATTCGGCAAGGACAAGTTCGCCCGCATCGCTGATCGGAGCGACCCGCAGGACCGCCCCGCTCCGCTCACAGAGCAACTGCCAGGGCACTATGTTGGAGTGGTGCTCCATAGCGGTAATGAGAATCTCATCGCCTGCCTGCAGTCGCTGGCCGAAACTGAAAGCGACCAGGTTGATCGCTTCAGTAGTTCCCCGGGTGAAGATGATCTCGCGCACGGATGCGGCATTAATGAAGGCCCGGACGGTTTCCCGCGCTGCTTCATAGCGGTCCGTTGCCCGGTGGCTCAGGCTGTGGACACCCCGGTGCACGTTGGCATGATCGTGGGTGTAATAGTTCTGCATGGCTTCAAGGACCTGCAGCGGTCGCTGGGATGAGGCAGCGTTGTCGAGATAGGCCAACGGATGACCATTAACCTGCTGTGCAAGTATCGGAAAGTCGGCGCGGATGGCCGCCACATCCAGTGGCGGGCTGGCAGTACCCACGCTCACGGTGCGGCACCGGTCTTAGCCTGCAATCGGCTCTCCAAGTGGGCTTCCAGCCGTTCGCGGAGTTCAGGCAGAGGAATGCTGGTCAGGCTATCCCGGAGGAATGCCGCGGTGAGCATCTGCCGGGCGGTGCTCAGATCGAGTCCCCTGGATTGCAGGTAGAAGAGTGCGTTGGCATCCAGCTGCCCTGTGGTGGCACCGTGGCTGCAGCGGACGTCGTCCACATAGATTTCCAGCTCGGGCTTCGTGTCAATCTCTGCCGTCGTGGTGAGCAGGAGATTACGGTTCGTCAGGGCAGCATTGCTGCCGGCCGCTCCCGGTTGCACGATGATTTTGCCGTTGAAGACGCCGTGGCCGTGGTCGTCGGCGATGCCCCGGAAGAACTCCCGACTGGTCGTCGATGGCGCCTCGTGCTGGAGCCGGGTACGGTTGTCGATATGGCGATGTCCGTCGGCGAGGAACAGGCCGTGCAGGTTGGCGCTGGCCCCGGTTCCGGCCAGACGCACCGTCAGGGACTGCCTGCTGAGCTGCGCGCCGAGATCGACGCTGGTGATCGTGACGGCAGCAGAGTCATTGACCTCAATACTCGTCGACTCGATGAGCATCCCGTCATCGGGCAGCGCCTGCACGCGGACGAGGTTCAGTGCGCTGTCCCGGCCCAGACGCACCTGGGATACAGCATTCACCAGGACACCGGCTGTCCCGGTGAATTCCAGGCTCAGCGTCAGCCTGCTGCCGGCCGCCAGGTCGACCAGTAGTCTGGTCTGGCAAACGGCCGATGCGGCAGTCCCCTGAAGCCGGATATGGATGGGCATTGCCACGCTGGCGCCAGGATCCGTCGTAATGAGGATCAGGTCATTCAGCAAGGCCGTATTGAGGTCTACCAGGCTATCGCTGGAAGAGGGGTCCGCCGGGCTTACTGCGGTTCCAAGCAGGGCTTCGGCCCGGGCCCGCCACTCCGGGCCAAGGTGCTGGAGTGACTGGATGGTGAGGCCGGGCGGCGTCGCAAGCAGCGGTGCGCTGAGCATGCCGTCGACGATGTCTACGCTGAACACGCCGGTCGGCGCGGAGGGCATCGATTCCGGGACAGATGGCACCCGTGCGCCGGCCAGGTGGTCCCCCCAACGCCGCGTAAACGGGGCGAGACTGGTGTAGCGCCACTCGTCATGGCTCTGGTCAGGGAGGCCGATGTGCTCTACGCGGGCCAGGGCAGCCGTGCGGCGTTCAGCCAGCCAGTCCGGTCCCGAGGCCGTGTTGCCCAGTCGTTCGGCGGCGACTCGCCAGGGATGGCTTGCAGTCGTCTGGTCGCGGGCCTCCTCCTGCACGGTTGATTGCGCCACAGTGATTACCTCAGGAACTGGCAGCGGCGCGGATCTTTTCGTAACCGTCCGCCTCAAGTTCCAGGGCCAGCGTATGGTCACCGGTCCGAATGACGCGGCCACCGGCCAGCACGTGCACGAAATCCGGCCTGATGTAGTCCAGCAGCCGTTGATAGTGCGTCACCAGGATGAAGGCCCGCGCAGGGTCTCGCAGGCTGTTGATGCCATTTGAAACGATCTTCAGTGCGTCAATATCCAGGCCTGAGTCCGTCTCGTCGAGGATGGCAAGGATCGGTTCGAGGACCGCCATCTGGAAAATCTCGTTGCGCTTTTTCTCCCCGCCAGAGAACCCCTCATTGACACCCCGCTGCAGGAAGCTCTCATCCATCTGCATCAGTCGCGCCTTTTCCTTCACCAGGCGCAGAAAGCCCGCCGCATCGAACTCACTCTCGCCCCGGGCGGATCTGCGGGCATTAAGCGCCGAGCGCAGCAGGTAGATGTTACTGACGCCAGGAATCTCGACCGGATACTGGAAGCCGAGGAAAAGACCAGCTCTGGCACGCTCTTCAGGAGCCATTGCGAGCAGGTCGCGGCCCTGATAGTTGACCGAGCCTCCAGTGACTACATAACCATCCCGCCCTGACAAGACGTGGGCCAGAGTACTCTTGCCAGAGCCGTTCGGGCCCATGATTGCGTGCACCTCCCCGGGACGAACCAGTAGATCGAGACCCGTCAGGATCTCCTTGCCACCTACCGCTACGCGTAGACCTGAGACTTGCAACAACGTGCTCAACCGACGGCACCTTCCAGGCTGACATTCAGGAGGTTCTGGGCTTCCACGGCAAACTCCATTGGCAACTGGCGAAACACCTGCTTGCAGAAGCCGTTCACGATGAGATTCACTGCATCCTCGGTTGATATACCCCTCTGCCGGCAGTAGAACAGCTGGTCATCGCCAATCCGGGATGTAGTGGCCTCGTGCTCGACCACGGCAGTTGGATTCCGCACCTCCATGGAGGGAAACGTGTGGGCCCCGCAGCGAGCCCCCATCAGCAGGGAGTCGCACTGAGTGTAGTTGCGGGCGTTCTCGGCTGTCGGCAGTATTTTCACCAGGCCGCGATACGCATTCTGCGCCCGACCTGCTGAAATGCCCTTGGAGACAATCGTGCTGCGGGTGTTGCGGCCAATGTGAATCATCTTGGTGCCGGTATCGGCCTGTTGCAGGTTATTGGTCACGGCGACGGAGTAGAACTCGCCAACGGAGTTCTCCCCTCTGAGGATGCAGCTCGGGTACTTCCAGGTGATCGCTGACCCTGCCTCAACCTGGGTCCAGGAAATTCGCGAGTTGGCCCCCCGGCAGTCGCCACGTTTGGTGACGAAGTTGTAGATGCCCCCGCGGCCTTCCGCATCTCCTGGATACCAGTTCTGTACGGTTGAGTACTTGATCGTGGCGTCATTCAAGGCCACCAGTTCCACCACCGCCGCATGCAGCTGATTTTCGTCGCGTTGAGGCGCCGTGCAGCCCTCGA
>JBBQJK010000221.1:0-4847 GCA_038325835.1 Gammaproteobacteria bacterium | reverse complement strand
GCGCAGCGTGAGCCGGGGCATGGCCTGCTGGACGAACCAGACCTGCCGGCCATCGATCAGATCCAGTGCGGCGAGCTTGCCATCCACGGAGCGCACCAGGGCGTAGCCACCGGCAATAGCCGGGGCGGCCAGCACCTCACTCGAGACGGTCGTCCGCCAGCGCTGCTGGCCATCAGCCGCGTTCAGCGCCACCACCTCGCCATCGCTCGAACCGACGACGACAACTTCGCCATCGGTCGCGGGCCCGCCGGACAGCTGCAGCTTGGTCTTTTGGAGCCACAGTCGCTTGCCCTTCACCGCGTCAAACGCGGAGACGCGACCGTCGTGAGCGGCGGCGAAAATGCGGGCACCATCGGAGCACGGTTGCAGCGCCAGGCGCAGGGCCTCAGTGTTATCCCCGAGATCCGCCGTCCACATCTTCTTCACGCGCAGGGTGGGCTTGAAGTCGGTCAGCTCCGCCGGAGGGTTGGGATCCTCATCCCCACCGAAAACACTGCAGCCGGCATTGGGCACGGCCAGGACCACGGCCAGTGCAGCGACGCGGCCGGTCCGGAGCCACCAGGGATTCGTCCGCTGCGACGACGCGTCCATCACGGGGCGACGGCGCCCGGCGCGGGAACCGTTGCAGCCGCGGTCGCAGCGCCGACCAGCGCTGCGTTGGCGCCGCCCAGGTCATCCAGCTTGGCCTGGACATAGGTCGTGTCGAGCACTGTCGCGGCGACGTCACCGTTCAGTGCCTGCTCGTACTCACTCCGTGCTTCGGCCAGCTTGCCCATCGCGTAATACACATCGCCACGCACGTCGTGAAACGCCGGGGCGAAGGCCTTGGAACCGGGATCGGCGAGAGTCTTCAGGGCCAGGTCGTACTTCTCCTGGAGGACCTGCACGCGGGCCAGTCGCAAGCGGGCGATCAGCCGGAATTCCGGGGATACCGCTGTACTGACCACCTGCTGAAGGTATTCAGCGGCCTTGTCGGGCTTCCCCTGCTCCAGATACAGGCGGGCCATCGCGAGGCGCCCCTGATCGGCGTAAGGGGAAGCACTGAAGCCGGCAGCCAGGGTGGTCATGCCTTCCTCGGCGCGCTCGAGCCGTTTCGTCCGGACTGCCTGCAGGAACGTCTCGTAGATTACAGACGCTTCCTCTGCCTTCCGCTCCTGATAATGGTTCCACTGATTCCAGCCAAACAGTCCGCCGAGGCCAAGGACCACGCCAGCGACCAGAAACGTCCCGTTCTCGCGGATCCAGCCCTTGACCTGGTCGGCCTGTTGTTGATCTGTCAGAAATTCATCCACGGCTCTGTTCCTGTCAATCTGTTGTCTCGATGACCGGCCCGGTAGTCGGGCCGACAAGGTAGGGCCGGATGGCGTCTGCCAGGTTGGCGACGGCAACAGTCTGCTGCTCAACCCCGGCGCGCATCGGCTTGAGCACGGCTGCCCCGGTGGCCACTTCATCTTCACCCAGAATGACCGCGACCTGGGCCCCGCTGCGGTCTGCCCGCTTCATCTGGGACTTGAAGCCGCCGCTCCCGCAGTGGACCTCTACCCGCATGGGCGGCACACCGTTGCGCAGGCTCTCGGCAATCCGGAACGCCAGGCGCGAGGTGCCCTCGCCAGCGGCGACGAGGTAAACATCCGGCACCCGGGTGGGTGCAGGCTGGCCCGCCAGCGCGTACAGCTCCACCAGCCGTTCCAGGCCGATGGCAAACCCGATGGCGGGCGTGGCTTCGCCCCCCAGATGGGCCACCAGCCCATCATACCTGCCACCAGCGCAGACTGCGCCCTGACTGCCCAGGCGGTCGGTGACCCACTCGAAGACCGTGCGACCGTAGTAGTCCAGACCCCGGACCAGGCGCGGATTGACCGTATGGGCCACCCCCGCATCGTCGAGGAGGGTGCGCAGCCCGGCGAAGTGGGCTGCTGACTCGTCATCCAGGTACTGGGTCATCTGGGGCGCCCTGGCAATCAGGTCGGCCAGGTCCGGATTCTTGCTGTCCAGGATACGGAGCGGATTGCGGTCGAGGCGCCGGCGGCTGTCCTCATCCAGCAGGTCGAAGCGTTCCCGGAAAAAGCGGCTGAGGTCCGCACGGTAGAGCTGCCGGGTCTCGGCAGTCCCCAGCGTGTTGATCTGCAGACTCACGTGGGAAATGCCCAGGAGGCGCCAGAGGCGCGCCAGCAGGATGAGCAGCTCGGCATCAATGTCGGGACCCGCGAAGCCGAGCGCCTCCACATCAAACTGGTGGAACTGCCGGTAGCGGCCCTTCTGGGGCTTCTCATAGCGGAACATGGGACCGGTAGAGAAGAACTTCTGGCGCTGGTTGCGCAACAGGCCATGTTCCATGCAGGCCCGCACGATGCCGGCCGTGGCCTCGGGGCGCAAAGTCACCGACACGCCGTTCCGGTCATCGAAGGTGTACATCTCCTTTTCAACGATGTCCGTCACCTCGCCGATGGAGCGCTTGAACAGTTCGGTACGCTCGACAATGGGTACCCGGATCTCCTGGTAGCCATAGTCGAGGAGCAGGCCCCGCAGGGTGTTCTCCACGTGCTGCCAGGTAGCGCCGGCCGGCGGCAGGAGGTCTTCCATCCCGCGCAGGGCTTGCAGGGGTTCGTTCATTCGACGGGGGTCGCCGGTACCGGCTGAAGAGCCTCTGTCGGCACGCCACCCGCTGCCGTGGGCCCTGCCACCGCTGCTGTGGGCTCTGCCGGGCCGGGCTCGGCAGCCACGGCGGGCTCCGCGGGCGGCGCGGGCTCCGCCGGCAGTGCGGGCTCCACAGGCAGCGTGGGTACCGTCTCCACGGTGGGGGACAGTTGGAGGGTCGGCCCCGACTTCGGCACGGGCGCAGGTCCGCCACTCAGGGCGTACAGCACCAGCAGCGCCACGATGGCAAAGGCCACCGCGAGACCGATGGCGATCGGCCCGGGGGGTGTCGTCAGGGGCTTTTCCAGTTCCCGGGTTACCGTGGGTGGTGCATCCGCATTGGGATCCGACGCCCGGTAAGCCGCTAGGATCGACTCCTCCGAAAGGCCGAGGAGCCGCGCATAGGCTTTCAGGTGACCCCGCACGAAGACGGCGGCGCCCAGCACTTCGTAGCGCTCGTCCTCCAGGGCCCGCAGGACGGAGGCCTCAAGCCGGATGGAGAAGGCCGCCTGCTCCAGCGTGAGCGCGCGGGCCTTGCGCGCCGAGCGCAGCCGTTCGCCGAGTCCCAGTGCCGTTTCCTTGTTGCCCTCCGCCATGGTGTTATCCCGGTGCCAACGGGTCAGCCCCGGGACCGGGACTGCTCGAACATCTGCCGGGTTTCAGCGGACTCCGGGAAGTCCTCGCGCAGCTGATCGCCATAGCGGCGGGCAGCCTTGGTATCGCTCAGGGACTCCTCGATCCGGACGCCAAGCCACAGGGCAGCCGGCGTGGCCTTGCCCTGCGCCAGGTAGCGCTCAAGGAAGCCCCGCGCCTGCAGTGCATTGCCCCGCTCCAGGCTGACATCGGCCATCTGGAACAGGGCATCGGCAAAGCGCGGGTCCAGGTTCAGGGCCGCCCGCAGGTAGCTCTCGGCGAGCGCCGGATTAACGCCCTTCGCGCAGGTGCCCGCGTTGGTATAGAGCATCGGACGGTTGGCGGCCTTGACCGACAACGGCACCGCAATGGCCCGGTCGAAAAGTTTCAGCGCCTCCCGAGGCTCCTCCTTGCGCGAACAGGTGAAGATCGCGAGAAGGTTGAGACTGTCGGGATCGGACCTGTCCAGGTCGACGGCCCGGCGATACTCCCGTTCCGCACCCTTGGGATCTTCCAGCCTCTCGAAGACGATACCCAGAACGGCATGGGCCCTGGCCAGACCCGGTTCCTCACGGATCGCTCTCTCCAGTTTCTCGCGCGCCACCTGAAGGTTGTTCTGGCGCAGGTAACTGATGCCCAGCTCGAGGTTATAGCGGGCCGCATCTTCCTTGTTGGTCTCGGGGGGTTCCGGCCGGGACGATGACGTTACGCAGCCCGACACTGCGACCAGCACTCCCAGAAGGAATGCGCCACGCACAATCGGGCTGACGAGCGCCATGCTCATCAGTTCTGCCACCGCACTTCACGGCCAGCAGTGCTCCCAGCGGGTTTTCTGCCCTTGTCGCCCAGCGCCACCCGTACCCGGTTGCTGACCTGTCCGGCGAGCTGGCCGCAGGCGGCGGCGATGTCGTCACCCCGCGTACGGCGCACCATCGTCATGATGCGGTTGTCGAGCAGGACCTGGCGAAAGCGCGCCAGGGCGTCGGGCGTCGAGCGCCGGTAGTCGCTGCCTGGAAAATGATTGAAGGGAATCAGATTGACCTTCGCAGGACGATTCTTAAGGAGCCTGGCCAGATCCCGGGCCTGGGCCTCGGCATCGTTCACGCCGGACAGCATGACGTATTCGAACGTGATGCCCATGGCGTTGGTGGACTCGGCGTAGTCCCAGCAGGCCTGGAGCAGCTCGGCGATAGGATGACGCCGGTTGATCGGCACCAGCACATTACGCAGTTCATCATCAGGGGCATGCAGTGACACGGCCAGCGCGGCGTTGGATTCGAGGGCGAGCTTGCGGATCTGGGGTACCAGTCCGGAAGTGCTCACCGTGACGCGCCGGCGGGAAATCTGAAAGCCCAGGTCGTCAATCAGTACGGCACAGGCCTGCACGACCGACCGGAAGTTGGCCAGCGGCTCACCCATGCCCATGAACACCACATTGGTCACGCGGGAATTCCCGCCAACGCGGCCGAGCGCCCGGTCAGCCAGGACCACCTGGCCAATGATCTCCGCCGCCGTGAGGTTGCGATTGAAGCCCTGCCTGCCCGTCGCGCAGAACGAGCAGTCGAGCGCACAACCGA
>JBBQJK010000220.1:0-4919 GCA_038325835.1 Gammaproteobacteria bacterium | reverse complement strand
CGGATGTCCTTGCTGTGGTTGCCACCGCGCATTTTGACCACCACCATGACTTTGCGCAGCTGGCCGTCGATCTCGACGTAACGCAGCCGGACGATGTCGTCGGTGAGGAAAGAAATCGTGTAGTGGCTGAACTCGAACGAGTAAAACGAGTCCTCGATCTCGACCGTGGTGACGATCGTCACCCCCACTCCGGTCAGCGCCGCGATCATGCGGTAGAGCGATTCACGAAAGTCCTGCCGGAAACCGGGCGCCAGCGCCATCTCGAAACCCACCAACGAATCGATCACCAGCCGCTTGGCGCCGGTCCTCTCCACCGCATCGAGAATTTCCTGCAACGCTTCATCCACCGAGAGGTCGAGCGGCCGCAGGTAAAGCATTTCGAGCTTTCCGTTCTTTTGCGGAGCATTCAGGTCCAGACCAAAGGAGTTGGCCCGCGCCGCATAGCCTTTGGGGCGCTCTTCGAAGATCGCCGCGATGCCCGCTTCTCCGTGGCGCAGGCCTTCGGCAAGAAAATGGGTCGCCAACGCCGATTTCCCGGTGCCCGAAGGTCCGGCTACCAGCATGCTGTCGCCCTCCAGTATTCCCCCGCCCAGCATCTGATCCAGTTCGGCAATGCCGGTGGACAGGCGCCGCCGATTGAGCGGCCGGTTTTGGCTCGCGGTCAGGCCGTGAGTGCGCGAGAAGGCCACCAGCCCGTCGCCGGTGATGCGGATGGTGTGCAACCCCGGCACCGATTCCTGCCCGCGCAATTTCAGGATTTGCAGTTTCCGCACCACGGAATTGCGCTCCGTATTCTGGGTGAGCCAGAAAAGACCGTCGCACACCGTGAACACCGGGTTGTCGCGCAGTTCGCCGTCGGTATATTCGCCGATCAAAAACGTGGTGGCCTGCCAGTTGGACAAGAACAGGGCCAGCCGCTGGACGAAGCCTTGCAGTTCCATTTCACCGCCGCTCACGCTCAGCGCCTTGCGCACCACGGTGCGGAAGGAGTCCACCACCACGATGCCGGGTTTGGACGCCTGCACTTCGCTGATGATTTCCTCCAGCACCGCGCCCAGATCCTTCTCCAGCACGAGGTCGCTCAGGTTGATGAAACGCACCGACTTGTTCAGCTTGGCGGGATCGAAAAAGGAATACTGCTGCTGGTAGCGCAGCATTTTCAGCGCGGGTTCGCCCAGGACAGTGAAACACAGCGCGGGTTTCCGCGGGGTCGCGTTGGCGAACATGATTTGATGCGCCAGCGTGGTCTTGCCGCATCCCGGCGCGCCCGCGATGATGTTGAAGGAGAATTCCGGCAGGCCGCCACCGACGATTTCATCGAGGCCGCGCGCGCCGGTCGGAATCTGGCGAATTTTAACCTTGGCCAAGTCGTTTGGGGTCGCTTTTTTTTGCGACCCGCGTGCCGCAACTTTTTTCTTCATGTCGGTCCTCTTGTTCCAAAATCGGGAGTGGGTATCTCTGGCCAGATTTCTCGCAGCAACTGCATCGTCAACGCCGGTCCGATAAAAGTGACCAGCAGCCCGGTCATCTGCGCGATGAGCGCGGCTTCGCCCGCCGCGACCTCGCTCGCGGTGAGTTCCGTCTCCAGCCCGTCCAACAACCCGTCCGCCTTGAGGTCCAGCGCGTACAGCCAGTTAACTTCCTCGCCGGCCAGTGCCTGGGCGCGGGACAGGAGCGCGCGAAACCCGCCGACGCCTATGAGTTTGGAGAGGGGCGCGCGCAGTTTTGCTAAGCCGCGGAAGGCCCTGGAGTCTTTAGCGCCTACGGGATTGCCCAAAGCCGCCTCGCACGCCAGAAGTTGCTGCGCAAACGCTTTCAGCTTTTTGGCGGAGGGTTCCGACATGCGTCACTACCTGGGCCGGTTCGCCTGTTCCGGGGGCTACGGTTTCCCGGGACATTACCAGAAGATTGCGTCCGCACGCGGTGGAGAAGCCCGGCTTAAGCGAAGGCGACCGGTCCTCGCACGATCCTGCTGGGCGCCGTCTGTGCGCTGGCGCACATAGCGGATCACTGCCGCTGGATTGTCTGCCGAGGGGGCCTGCGGGATCGGTACGGGAAGCCCTGGCCGGTTCAGGAACCCTCATGGCGCGTCGGGCAGCTGAAACACCCCGGACTCCCCACTGATCGTGCCGTTAATGCCCATCAGCACCAGGACATTGCGCAGGTAGATCTCCAGGTCATCGAGGTTGAGGTCGCGGTAGCGGTCGAACGCCATGCGGACATCCACCTTCCGCGCCCGCGACCCCAGCGTGACCCTCACCCCGACGAGGCCCTTGTTGTTCGCGGCAACGGTAGCGGGGATTTGCATGACTTGGCGATCCTCCGGGCCGCAACCCGGGCTGTCTGTTCGCCGGCCCACGTTGGGCGTCGAAGAATAGTGGCGCTCGTTGCGTCCCGAACAGAATGCCCTACCGAGGCGGTGACTTTCGATCCACCTCGGAAATCGAAGCGGTGCTGGCAGGAACCAAGTCCCGGCGGGGTTTGGCTGATTGGGGCACGGCTGGCTGGGATCGCGGCGCCGCGGGCGGTACGCGATAGGGCGCCGGGACGCTATGCACTGCGCTGCCTCGGCAACCGACGGGTCGGCGATTGTTCATGCTCATGGGCGCGTCACTCATGATTTGGCTCTCCTATTGGATTGTCCAGCGTGATCTGGATTATGTATGGCTGATAGAGCGCTCTTCCGTGCGGCAGGCAACCGACGGACCAGCGTGACCTCTAGGGGCGTTGTCTGACACTGTCCGTGGACATAGGCGGATATCGCGCCGACGACGCAGGATCTAGTTTCAGGATGTCCATTCATCCAATCAGGAGAATTCCATGACGGCGTACGAATCCGCTTCACGTGCCGCAACCAGCAAGGAAACCATCAGCCCGGCTTCCCGTACACCCTCCGGCCACACGTCGGCCATTTGCGCCAGTCGGGTCATGGGTACCAACGTCAAGGATCGCTCCGGCACGACCATTGGCGAGGTGAAGGAAATCGTCCTGGACAAGATGTCCAACAACATCATGTTTGCCGTGGTGGGCTTCGGCGGCTTCCTCAGCATCGGCGAGAAGTACCATCCGATCCCCTGGGCGTCCCTTGACTACGATGAGAGCAAGAATGCTTACGTCGGAGACTTCACCAAGGAACAGCTGACCGCAGCACCTTCGGACTCGATCGAGGCTCTGACGAAGAGCAGCGGGGCGAGCTACCGGGATCGGGCGTTCGATTACTACGAAGTCCCCCGTTACTGGTAGTCACTTTACGCAGGAGTCCTGGCCGCCGGCGGTGCTGGCGGCCACTTCTTCAAGGCTGTTGTTGCTGACGGACAGGTAAACGTACGGTCAGGTCAAGTTACGGTCAGGTCAAACAGGGGATTACGTCGCGGCCGGCGGGATGGACCCGGCACGGGTCATGTGAATCTCGACGAGTTCCCCGTCCGGGCAATGATCGAGCCTGCGTACGACCCACAGACCGGTGTCGGGACCATTCTCGACTGACACCCAACGGCCGGTTTCCAGACCCCGCAACGGAATGCGGAGAATCATTGCCTCGGTGTCAGCACCAGTGGATTGCACGGCACTGTTCGGCGCTACTGGCGTCAGTTCCATGGTCCGGCACTCAACGTAGCGAAGGGTATCGCCTCCAGAGCGACGGATTATGTGCCGTCGCCGTGCCGGGAATCTGTGCGGTTTCGCACCCAGCGATCCCAAGCTCGGCAACGACCCAACTGCTTGGAAAATAACTACTTACGGTGGCTATCGCACCTGCTCAGGCCAGCGTGCGGACGAGGGCCTCCCGGTCCCACTGGCGGGTTTTCGCGAATCTGATGAACGACTTGGTGTCCTTGCAGTCGACAACGCCCGCACCCGGCTCGATGCCGGCGCTCTTCAACAGGGCTCTGCCACCCTTGTCCACGCCGATGGCCTTCAGGTGGGTGAACGCGTCAGACGCAAAACCCAGCGCGGCTGCGTCGACGGCCAGCGTCTTCGCAGCCAGGTCCGACAGGACGATGCCTACCGCATCGAACATCACCGAGGGGGTGCCGGCCAGCTGACAATCGGCCGGCACGTGGCTGCCGTCAGACAGCCGGGCCCCGCCGATGGTGGGCGCAATGATCTTCACGCCCGCGCCCGCGGCCTTAGCCGCTTTGCGGAGTCCGGCAACCCGCTCGGCATCCGAGCCGTCGGCCAGCAGGATCCCGATGCAGCGTCCTTCGAGAGTGTCCTTCATCTTCCCGATCGTGCGCAGGGCGGGCGATACCGCGGCGTCCCGGATGGGTGCTGCCAGTGGCGGTGAAGCGGGCAAGGCGGCGAAGCCGAGGCCGTCGGCTACCCGCTGCGCCAGGTCGGCACCGATGTGCCGCAGGTGGCCCACCAAGGCCTCCCGCACCGCCAGGCTCGCCACCTTGGACAGCTCGAAAACCAGCGCCGACGCGATGTGGGCCTGCTCGTGGCTGGTCTGGCTCCTGTAGAACTGCCGGGCCTGCGTGTAATGGTCGGCAAAGCTTGCCGCGCGGCTCCGGCCCTTGCTGCCGGTGGCGGCAACGGCGGCGCTGACGAACCCCTGGGCCGGGGCCTCGCGGGGTGAATCCTGCGCCAGTGTGTTCGGCTCGTAGGCGACGTGACCGACGGGCCGGGCCATCTGCATGTGGCCGTCCCGCTGCTGATTGGCGAACGGGCACTTGGGCGCATTGATCGGCAGCTGGTGGAAGTTGGGCGACCCCAGCCGGGTGAGCTGGGTGTCCAGGTAGGAGAAGAGCCGGCCCTGCAGCAGGGGGTCGTCCGAAAAATCCATGCCGGGGACCAGGTGGGACGGGCAGAACGCCACCTGTTCCGTCTCGGCAAAGAAGTTGTCGGGCCATCGGTCGAGCACGAGGCGACCGATCACCTGCAACGGGATCAACTCCTCAGGAATCAGCTTGGTCGAGTCG
>JBBQJK010000219.1:0-4935 GCA_038325835.1 Gammaproteobacteria bacterium | reverse complement strand
GGTGCGGGTGAGCCGGTTCGAGTTCCAGCGCGTACTGGCGCTGCCTCCGGACTCGTCGGAGGGCCGGTCTTCCGACCGTCGCTGGCCGCGCACGTCATAGCGGTTCTCAACCCAGAACTGGGGTTCACCGGTAACGTAAGGCACAGTCTGGCGGGCGAGCCGCCCCAGCGCATCGAACTCCTGCAACTGGCGACTGGTCTGGCCACCGGCGAGGCTGGATTCCTGGCCCACGGTGCGACCGTAGGCGTCGTGGATGGAGCTTGAGACGTAGCCGTCGCTGCGCGTGGCCCGCAGCTGGTACTCCCCCCGGGCGCTGAAGCAGGCGCCTCCGCAGCGGTTGTAAGCATAGGTCGTGGCGGGGCCCGCGGTCCGGGTCTCCTGCCGGAGCCGGGCAAACTCATCCCAGCTCCAGCGCGTCACCAGACCACGCGGCGAGGTCCGGGACAGCTCCACATCCAGTGCGTAGTTCCACTCGGACGTGACGACAGGACTGGCCTGTCCGGGGATCAACGCCGTCTCCGTCTGGGGCCGGTCACTAAAGCTCGGGTAGGTCCAGGCGGTGCGCCGGGCGGCGGCCGGCTGATCGGCGGGGCTCCGGGCGAGCTCGGTCAGCTGGCCCGCGCTGTTCCAGTTACGCGTGGTGACCAGCTGTTTCGCCACAGGTCCCGGCGCGCCCGAGGTCTCCGTCAGCTGTCTGCAGGTTGCCGTGGACCAGCTGTAAAGGGCGGTGCGGGTCGACGCGCTTGCGGACGAAATGTCCCGGGTTGTGTCCACCCGCAGTGGCAGGCCGAGGCAGTACTGGGCAGTCCGCGCCGTATCGTCGAGTACCGAGGTCACGATCGTGTTGAATACGGTGGCGGATGCGGGTGACGACACGGTGGTCACTTCACGCACGGGCAAGCCGTGGTTGAAGTCGTAGTTCAGGGTCCGGCTCACGGTGCTGACCAGCTGACCCAGCCCGCCGCCATCCGGGTCGGACTCGTACTCGGCCTGAGTCTCGGACTGGAGATAGGGAAAGTGATAGTCACCCGCCGCATCGGCGGTGGCAGCCGGTTTCGCGTCCGCACCCCAGGTGGGGTTGCGCTCACTCAACTTGCGGCCGTCACTGCGTTCGGTGGTAAAGAGGTCGGGGCTGCCGATGAAGGGAAAGTCCTGGCGGTAGCGCACCTCGCTGAACACGGCTACGCCGTGGAGAGCTGCGTACCGGGAGTCAGTGGCACGAATCTTCTCGAAGCCCAGGAATCCCCGGCCCAGTCTGCTCAGGCGGCCGTTCCAGTAGGCGTAGCTGTTGGTATAGGTGCCACCGCTGCCGTCGTTGCCCGTGTAACGCGTCACTACAGGCAGCGGACCGCCCCGCAGGAGGTACTCTCCCGCGGGCGCCGCACCGCTCCGCGTGTAGCCGGCGAAGGTGGCGAGAGTTTCATACGCGGGTTGGAAAAAGTTGCCCAGCCCATCGGTCGCTGCGCTCAGCAGGTCAGGACGGGGGCCGCTGTGCTTGCGCACCTGCCACCGCCCGGTGGTCTCCGCAAAAACGAGGTCCGGGAGGCCGTCGCCCGTCACGTCCACCGGGGCGAGGCGCGCCGTAGTTCCCGGCGCCGGCCCGCCCCCAAGGTCGAAGTAGCGGGTGGCATCCGTGTTGCTGAACGCCTGCCCCTGGCTCGAACCCCCCGCCAGATGCACGCGCCACGTGTTCGCATCGAGCCGGCGGATGAGGTCTTCGCGGCCGTCGCTATCAAGATCCGCGGCCCGGACAATCTGGCCAACCGTGGTCGAGAAGCCCGTCGCCTCGGGGCTGGCCAGCGCATTGCCCAGGCTTCGTCGCGTCTGCCACCCCAGCGCACGATCCCGGTAGGCGACGTCCGTCAGTCCATCGCCGTTCAAATCGAGGGTGACCGCATCCAGGGCGGGTGGCGTGGTGAACAGCGGCTGGAAATCGGTCCCCGTGGACAGCAATCCTTCGTAGTACCAGGGGGGTCCGGCGAGACTCAGGGTGCCCCGCAGAATCAGCAGATCCTGCCGGCCGTCGCCATCGAAATCGGGGGCACCGCCGGCGCCGTCCAGCAACGGCAGAAAGGTGGTCCCCCCGTTGACGGTGGTGCCAAGGGTCGTGGTGATCTCCGGCGCGAATCCTGATCCCGTGTTCCGCCGGATGCGGACCCCGTACTCCCGGGAGTAGACCAGGTCATCGAGGCCGTCGCCGTCCACATCGATGATGAGAGGCGAGGGGACCGTGGTGGTCGACAGCCCCGTATCGATGGCACTGAGAAAACCACCGGTCCCATTGGACCGGTGCACAAACCAGGTGGCTGGTGCGCCCGGCCCCTGGGCCAGAAGGTCCCGGCGCCCGTCCCCGTCATACTCCAGCACCCGGCCGGTGCCGTAGCGGGCGACACCGGTGTTTAGCGGTGCACTCGAGTAGACGTTCGCGCTGGTCGCGTTGGTCAGCCGCACGTGCCAGCGTTGGGTCCCGCTGACGCTCACCGGCAGGTACAGATCGGCATCCCCGTCGCCGTCGTGATCCGCCAGGAGCGCGTCCGCCGCGAGCGCATCCGTGGGACCGATCACGGGGGCCTCAAAGCCCCGTACGCCGGTCTGCCAGACAAACGAGGTTGCCGGCAGGCACTCCAGCGGACCGCACTGCTGGATGCTGGCGACCTGGCTGCGCTGGCTGCTGTTGCCGGTGGTGTAATTGAGGGTGTACCGGTAAACCAGCCCGAAGCCCGAACCGGCATCGAACTCGTATCTGATGGTGCTGAGCCGCTGCAGGACCTGCCAGCTGGCGCCCCAGCGATGGAATTGGCGCTGATCCCCCGCTGGCCTTGCCTCATAGCCGAACAGCAGGCGGAAGCGCGCTCCTGCGCCAGCGCTGTCGCCCGTCCAGCGGATCTCGGCGGGGAGTGCTTCCCCGGAGACCCGGTCTTCCTGCCACGCAAAGGCGATATGGTTCCCGAACTTGTCGCTGATCTGATTGATGACCCACTCCCGGACTTCGCTCGCGGTGCCCAAGGCCTCGATCCGGGAGTCAGCGTCGTTCCCATAGCGCCAGGTGAGGCCGTCCGGGTGCTGCACCTCGAAACTGGCGGGACCCGAGCCCTGCCGTCCCCGGGAGATCACCCGTCGCAGGTTGTTGATCTCCGTGCGGTACTCAGCGCCGTCGCTGCCATAGCGCCCGGCGACCAGCACCAGCGGCTGGCCGTCGAGGCAGTAGCGGTCGCCCGGGGCGAACCGCACCCCCTGCACCCGACCATCCACCGCGATGTTCAGGGGGCAGCGGGTGATCCGCGACAGGCCCGTGACCGTGAAGCCGATGCCGGCCAGCCCATCGCTGTCGTGACTGGTATAGCCGAGGCCGATACCCGGCCGCAGCCCGCCGCGCCCTGCTGCAACCGTGACCGGCACCAGGTAAGTGGCAGCCCCCGTTGCGGACACGCCGAACTCGGCGTCCAGCCGGCCCACGGCCGTCGTGCCCGCGGCTGAAGCGCTGGCCAGACCCGCCACGAGCAACCTGAGGATGACGACCCAGGACGAAGGCTTCTGCAGGGGAGCGATGCGACGGGGATGCGGCATGACGACCTCCGAAAACGGCAGCGGGTTGCTGGAGGCTTATGAGAGCAAGCGCTGGTCCTGGCGCGCGACGCGGGAAACTCCTCCATTCCAGCCCTTTCGCGGCGCCTGGACCGAATACCTGCAAAGACCTGAGTTATTCTTGCCGCCCCCACAGGGCGGAAAAAAACCATGGCCAGACCCCGGAACCGACGACTTCCTGCAGCCCTGCTGCTCGCTACGGCGGCCCTCGTCAGCCCCCAGGGCTACGCCCAGACCACGACCTGGGAGTTCACGACCGTGGCGGATTCGTCCGCCGAGCTGGCGTCCTTCAGCATTCCTGCCGTTAACGACGCCGGCCAGATCGCCTTTGTCGCCACCTTTGATGACGGCGCACTCGGTCAAGTGGTGTATCGCCGGGAAGGCAACGGCGTGCTGACGGTCATTGCCGACACCATTACCAACACCAGCGTTCAGATTGCTTCCTTCAGCGGTGATCCCAGCATCAATGCCGACGGCCTCGTGAGCTTCGCGGCAATTCTGGATGACGGTTCCAGGTCTGTGTTGCGTGGCAATGGTGGCGCACTGCTCACCATCGCCAATACGGTTGCTGACGGGCTTGATTCCATCGACAGCAAGCCATTCGTCAGCGACACCGACGGTGTGGTGGTCGTCCGGGCCGTGCGCAGCGCCGACGGCGCGCGGGTGATCCTGAGGGGCACGGGCGCCGGGGCACCGACCACCCTGCTCGCCAGCACGGGGCTCTACGATCCCCAGGATGTGGCAGGCATCAATGGCAGCGGCGTCGTCGCCTTCGAAGCGCTGGATGGCACGGGCGCAAAGGGTGTCTACCGCAGGACCGAAGCCGGTCTCGTCACGCCGATTGCAGTCACCAGCGCCGGCGGATTCACCAGCGTCGAGGCTTTGGACATCAACAACAACGGCACGGTCGTGTTCTTCACCAACACGGCAGCGGGCGTTGCAGACCTGTCGGTGGACACCACCGGCACGCCGGTCAGCTTTGCGAGCACTCTGGGAACACCCTTCGTTGCCTTCGGCCCGGCGGCCGTCGCCGAGTCTGGCGCTGTGGCGTTTCGCGGCACCTTCGCCCTCGGCCTGGACGCGATCTTTGCCGGCGGCACGGGCCTTTACGAGAAGGCGATCGCTCTGGGCGACACGCTTCTGGGCTTCTTCGTCACCGCGCTGGACACCGGTCCCCAGGCCAACGCGAATCCTGGGCCCTTTGTCTTCCGCGCCGGCCGGAGCAATGGGACAACAGGCATCTATCTGGCTATTCCGCGGTTTTCTGCTGGTGGCGGCGGTGGCGGCGGCGGAGCCTTCGATCCCGCTTCCATTGCCCTGTTGCTACTCGTCAGCGGCCTGTCCCTGCGG
>JBBQJK010000218.1:0-4950 GCA_038325835.1 Gammaproteobacteria bacterium | reverse complement strand
GCGCTTCAGTGAGATCGTGGAGGGCGAATTCCGGCGGGCCTACGCCGAAGCCAACTACCCGAAGACGCGCCCGATTCTCGTGATCGGCGCCGCGGCCATCTTTCTGTCCCTGATCGTCGCCGTGATGCGAGAGAACCTCTCCTGGCAAACGGCGGCGTTCATGCTGGGCGTGATGCTCCCCACGCTGATGGCAACCCTGGTAGCGTCCTATAAGGAAGGCTCCCATGGGGCCTATCAGGCGCTCCTCGCGCTCGCGGCGCTCTGGGTCGGACTCGTCTGCACGTCGCTGACGGTCCGGGCCAGTCTGCACGGGGCGCCCTACTATTTTGGGGCCGAAGTTGCCTGGATTTTCCTGGTCTGGCTCGTGATCGGGCTGCACTTCTGGTACGCCTCTGCCGTGGCCTTGACGATTTCCGCCATGTACGCCTGGGGCATGCTGCACTGGCAGATCCCGGTGCAGGAAGTGGTGTTCTCCGGCCTGACGCTGCTGGCGGTAAACGTGATCGGCGCCTACTGCTGCTTCCAGCTGGAGTCTGCGGTGCGCCAGGCGTTCCTCGAATCCCGAATGCTCAATGACCTGGCTGAGCGCGATGGCCTCACCGGGCTCTACAACCGTCGGCGCTATGACCGGGACGTGGAGAAACTCTGGCGCCAGTCCCGCCGGGATCAGAGCCAGCTAACGCTGCTGCTTGTCGATATTGACCACTTCAAGGCCTTCAACGATCTTTACGGACACCAGGCCGGTGACGACGCTCTGAAGCGGGTTGCCGAAGTGATAGCTACCTGTGCCCAGCGTCCTCTCGACTTCGCGGCCCGTTTTGGCGGCGAGGAGTTCGCTTTGGTCCTTTATGGTCCGGCGCAGGACTTCGGTCGGGAGATTCCGGAGATGCTCAGGCGCAGCGTCGAGGAGCAGAAGATTTCCCACGCGGAGTCCACCACAGGCCCCTGGCTCACCGTGAGTGTGGGCGTGGCCATCGTCAGTCCGGGCAATGAGCGCAGCCTGGCCGGGGCGATCCAGCTGGCCGACGAGGCGCTTTACCAGGCCAAGGAAGACGGGCGCAATCGCATCGTCGTCAAGGAGTCGAAGAACGCGTACATCCAGACGGGCCGCTTCCGCGCAGCCCGGGCGAAGGCGGGGGCCTGACGCGGCGAGCCGACGGGTCGGGCTTACCAGCTGCCGATATTGGGCAGGGACTTCCAGGGATCCCTCGGAGGCAGCGGGCCGCCCTTCTGCAGCAGCTCGATCGAGATGCCGTCCGGCGAGCGCACGAAGGCCATGTGGCCGTCCCGGGGTGGGCGGTTGATGATGACCCCGGCGGCCTGCAACCGGCTGCACAGCGCATAGATGTCCTCCACCTGGTAGGCCAGATGACCGAAGTTCCGGCCACCCGTGTAAGTTTCAGGGTCCCAATTACAGGTGAGCTCGACACAGGCTCCGTCGTCGCCGGGCGCCGCCAGAAAGACCAGGGTGAAACGGCCCCGCTCGTTTTCGCTCCGCTGCAGTTCCCGAAGTCCCAGCTGGGTACAGTAGAAGTCGAGGGACGCGTCCAGATCGGACACGCGAACCATGGTGTGCAGGTACTTCATTAGAATGCCACTGATGTCCGCCAGCACAGAAGCGCAACTGGTCCCCCGTATCTTGTACGTGCCGGGCCTGCGTGCCAAGCCGGCCCCCGCAATCCACCGTGAAATTCTCTGGCGCTGCCTGCTGGAGGGCGTCCGCCGCGCGGATTCCGGGGCAGCGGCTGGACTGGCTGCCACGCCAGAGTGCCTGCATCTCGCGCTGTGGGGGCACCACTTTTACGCGAGCCATCGGGATGTGCGGCTGGATGAGGCGGGTATCGCCGCACTGCTCGCTGACCCCGGACCTGGCACAGACAGTATCCGCGAGGTATTCAGCATCCGGCGGCGCGCGAACTACTGCGCGCACCTCTGTGGGGACCGCTTTCCCTGGCTGATTGACTGGCTCGCTGACGAAGATACCCGCATAAACATCGCAGCCTCCGACCGCTACTTTCGCAACGTGGACGGCGTCGGTGAGCGCATTCGTGCTGGCCTGCGCTCCGAGCTGCAGCGCTCCTGGGCCGCCGGAGAACGCGTGCTGCTGATGGCCCACAGCTTCGGCTCGGTCATCGCCTGGGACACACTCTGGAGTCTCCAGGAGAAGGCCGGTCCGATAGACCTGTTTCTGACCCTCGGCAGCCCTCTGGGCACCCGCTACATCCAGAGCCGTCTGCTCGGCGCCAAGGCCAGCGGCGCTGCGCGCTATCCCCAGAGCATCCGTCGCTGGGAAAACCTGGCGGCGCTGGGCGGCCTCACTGCACTGGGCCGCCGTTTTGCGGAGGACTTCGCCGAGATGCGGCAACTGGGCCTCGTGGCCGGGATCAGCGACCGGACCGACCTGATAAACCCGTTCCGCGGCACCGATGGTCTGAATGTGCACAAGTGCTACGGCTACTTCGTCAATGCGGCCACGGGCGCCGCCATTGCGCAGTGGTGGCGCAGCCCCGGGCCCGGCTTGCCCTGACCCAAATCTGTGCAGTCGCGCACAGAACCCCGGGGGCCTTTTCCCTAACGTTCAGACCATGCGCGCGAAGTACTACACCCGCTTCTTGCTGCGCTCCGAGGAGCCGGGCTTCGCCGACGAGTACAGCGGCGTGGTGGAGTTGAACCACGGCGTGGATCAGGTGCTGGAACCCAAGGAGATCGAGGCGGTGCTCGCCCTGAATTTCCAGCGTGACGAGAACGAAGTGGAACTCCTCAACTGGTCAAGAATTCACTAGCTGTTTGCTGCTGACGTGGTGGTCTGATTTCTCGTTTCCCCCTGTATTGACCCGGCCTTGTGCCGGGTCCTTTTTTTGGGCTGAAATCCGCCCGTGTGCCGCGGGTGCCGGACGTCCCCAGCCCGTGCGAGAATGAAAGAATGACCTCCTTCAAGGGCATTCCTATCGAAAGCGGTGCCAAGTACACCACTGCCGCCGGCTTTACGGCCATTCGCAACGGCGTGAAGCAGCGCGCCCCGGCTCCCGGGGCCGACCGGGCTGAACCCGACCCGGGCCGCAAGCCCGACTGGCTGCGGGTTCGCCTCGTGACGGGCGGCCGGTATGCCGAGGTGCAGCGGACGGTGCATGAGCACCGCCTCGCCACGGTTTGCGAGGAGTCCATGTGCCCCAACATCGGTGAATGCTGGAACGCCGGCACGGCCACCATCATGCTCATGGGTCACGTGTGCACTCGCGCCTGCCGCTTCTGTGCCGTGGACACGGGCAATCCGCGGGGCTGGCTGGACGCAGAGGAGCCCGACAATGCGGCGCGCTCCGTGGAGATCATGGGTCTGAAGTACGTCGTCCTCACCTCCGTCGACCGGGACGACCTGGCGGACGGCGGGGCAGGTCACTACGCCGACTGTGTCCGCGCCATCCGCGTGCGCAATCCGGGCACGGCCGTGGAGGCATTGACGCCGGACTTTGCCGGCAACCTCGCTGCCGTCGCTACCGTGGTCAACTCCGGTGTGGCCGTGTTCGCCCACAATCTGGAAACGGTCCGCCGGCTGACGCCGGAGGTTCGGGATCCCCGGGCCGGGTATGACCAGTCGCTGCGGGTACTGGCTCATGCCAGGGTTGCAGCCGACGACGCAACCAGAGGGACCGACCGCAAGGTGCTGCTCAAGAGCAGCCTCATGCTCGGTCTCGGCGAGACGGCGGATGAAGTGGCAGAGGCCATGGCTGATCTCCGCCGTGCGCGCGTGGACCTGCTGACCCTCGGCCAGTATCTGCGCCCCACGGCCAACCACCTGCCCGTCCGGCAGTACGTCCGCCCGGACGAATTTGCCGCCTACCGGCAGCGGGGCCTCGACCAGGGCTTTGTCGAAGTCGTTGCCGGGCCTCTGGTCCGCTCCAGCTATCGTGCCGAGCGCGCCCTTGAGGGCAATAACGCCGGCCTTTCGGCTGGCTGACCCCTCCCGCAATGCTTCAGTTCCTGCTCGACTACGGCCTCTTCCTCGCCAAGGCGGTCACCGTCGTGGCTGCTGTGGCGGCCATCGTCGGGCTCTCGGTGGGTCTCTCCCGCAAGGGGCCACCGGCCGGGGGCCTCAAGATCGAGAAGCTCAACGACAAGTACCGCGACCTGCGCCAGCAGTTGCGCCACGCGTTGCTCAGCAAGGCCGAGCGCAAGAAGGAGATGAAGCAGGAGAAGAAGCAGCGGAAACTGGAGGAGCACACCCACGCCACCGACGCCCGGCGCCGGGTGTATGTACTGGACTTCAAGGGCGACATCCGGGCTACGGCAGTCCCGGCCCTGCGGGAGGAGATCAGCGCCATTCTTGGCGTGGCCAGCACGGCGGACGAGGTGGTGCTCTGCCTGGAGAACTTCGGCGGCGCGGTGCACGAGCACGGGCTGGCCGCCTCCCAGCTGAAGCGCCTGCGGGACAAGCAGATCCCGCTCACCGCCATCGTCGACAAGGGCGCCGCCAGCGGCGGGTACCTCATGGCCTGCGTCGCCAACCGGATCGTCGCTGCCCCGTTTGCCGTGATCGGCTCCATTGGCGTGATTGCCCAGGTACCGAACTTCCACCGGTTGCTGGAGGCGCGGGGCGTGGACTTCGAGCAGATCACCGCGGGACGCTACAAGCGCACGGTCACCATGTTCGGCGAGAATACCGATGCAGACCGGGCCAAGCTCCGGGAAGAGCTCGAAGAGGTGCACGCGCTCTTCAAACAGGTGGTAACGACATACCGGCCAGACCTCGATATCGAGGCGGTGGCCACGGGCGAGCACTGGTACGGCTCAAGGGCCCTGGAACTGAAGCTGGTGGACGCTGTGGAAACCAGCGACGACTACCTGCAGCGGGCCACAGAGTCTGCGGACGTCTTCAAGCTCACCTTCAGGGCGCGGCCGACGCTGCAGCAGCGGGTGCTGTCGGCCATGCGTTCCGGGGCCGACGAAGCGGCC
>JBBQJK010000217.1:0-4954 GCA_038325835.1 Gammaproteobacteria bacterium | reverse complement strand
TACTCGGGTCCCTGCTCAGGTGTATGGCGGTGCTCTTTTCGCTCTCACCCGCCGACCTGGAGCATCGCTTTGGGCAGGGCCAGGCCGAAGGCCTCGCCGCGCTTATGCAAGCGGTCATCATCTGCGCTTCGGGTGAATTTGTTGCCGTCCAGGCGGTGCAGCGCCTGCTGAGTCCCGACACCCTGAACCGCCCGGTTGCTGGCATTCTGGTCATCGCCGCCTCGACGGCAATCACACTCGGGCTGCTCAGCTGGCAGCGCTATGTCAGCCGCGAAACCGGCTCTATCGCGATTGCAGCGGATGCCCTGCATTACAAGACCGACCTGCTCGTAAACTTAAGCGTGGTGGCCGCCGTGGCCATCGTGGTGGTCACCGGACTTTCCTGGGTAGATCCACTGGTGGGACTGCTTGTCGCGGCCTACCTCGCGTGGGGGTCCCAAAGCATCGCGGCTCGCTCCCTCGATATCCTGCTCGACCGGGAGATTCCGGACGCAGACCGGGAGCGCATCCGGGCGCTCGCCACGGGCCACCCCAGGGTTCTGGGCTTCCACGATCTGCGCACCCGGCACGGTGGTGCGGGGTACCACATCCAGTTCCATCTGGAACTCCACGCCGACACCTCATTGGTCGAGACCCATCGGATCCTCGACGAGGTGGAGGGTTGGATCGAAGACGCCTACCCGGGCTGCGAGATCATCATCCACCCGGATCCGCTGGGTTACGCCGAGCGTCGTGACCGCTTCGAGGACGCTCTCGATCTTGCTGTAGTAAAGGGCCCTGTGGCCAAGGGCCCGGAAACCGGGTCATGCTAGATTGCATAAATGCATCGGTACTTCATCCGGGTAGCCCTACTGCTAGTGCCACTTGCCGTCGGCTGTGACCAGGCGCTGACGGTCCCGAATACCTTTCCAGAGCCCGTCGTCGAGCCCTTGCCCCTGGATGTCGCCCTGTATTTCAGCGATGAGTTTACGAATTATCGCTATCAGGAGAACGTACCCGGCGAATCCGCGTGGGACATTGAACTGGGCAAGGCCAACGTCGCCCTCTTCGAGAGCGTCTCCCGACGCCTCTTCCGCAGCGCAACGCGGGTCGCCTCCCGGCCCACCGGGCCTGCGGCAGCGGGCTTCAACGCGATCATCGAGCCCTCGGTTGCTGCCTTCGAGTTCTCCCTGCCAAGCCAGTCTGCGACGGAGCAGTACTCCGTCTGGATACGTTACACTGTGAAGATATTCAGGTCTGATGGTGAACTGCTTACCGCCTGGAATATCAGCGCCTACGGAGAGAGCGGCTCAACCCTGTTGAGGCCAGCCCGTTCCATGCAGCAGGCCACCCTGCTGGCCCTGCGGGATGCAGCCGCGACATTAACGGTGGGCTTCCTGAAGGAAGCCCGGGCCCGCGGCATATTGCCGATGGAGAATGTCGATGCCCCAGCGCCCTGACAGTCACTGGCGAAGCCCTCCCCCGTTGCCAGCCGGGTATTGGCGTCTGCCAGTCCCGTTGCTGCTGGCACTGGCGGCCACCGGTTGCGTGACCTCCCGCGTCGAAGAAACCAAAAACACCGCCACCGGTATTTCCGACGACGAATCCGTCGTGATCCTGGCTACCAGCTACCATCAGGGAAACAAGACCGAGGCCGACTTTCTCGAGTGCGTTAACGACAAGCTGGACGGTGCCCGGGACTCTTTCAACATCTACCCTGGCGCGAAGTTCCGCGACGACCTCTTCCCCTGGTTTGAACCCCGCTTGATGCCCCAGGGCATCGAGGCACTGCCGGAACTGCTCGCCCGGCCCGGGGTTGCCCAGCGCATCAGTGAACGGGGGGTGCGCTACCTGGTCTGGGTCAAGGGCAGCACAGAGCGGACGTCAGGAGGCGGCGGAATGAGTTGTGCCGCCAGCACGGTAGGCGGCGGCTGCTTCGGCCTCGTCTGGTGGGAGAACGAGGGCTCCTACGAGGCCACTGTCTGGGATCTGAAAAAGGGCCAGAATGCGGGCGGCGTCAGCACCGACGTGCGCGGGACCTCCATGGTGCCCGCCCTGATCATTCCACTGCCTTTTGTCGCCCGGACACAAACGGCCGCCTGCAGCGGCCTGGTCCGGGAGTTGCGGGAGTTCATTACCCAGGAGGGACCGTCCTGAGGCCTGCAGTTTCTGCCCTGCAGCCTCCGTTAGCGGCGCGCCCCGGCCTGCTGGCCCTGGCGGTCCTTGCCGGCTTCCTGGTGCCGCAGTCGGCTGTCGCCGCCGCCCACCTCCGCTTCGAACTGGACCTGCGTCCCGGAGAGTCCAGCACCGCTGCGAGCATCATCGTCCGTCAGGACAGTGCTGCCCTGCGGGAGATTGTGCTCGACGGGGCTCGACTGCAGAAGGCCACGGGTGACGGTGAGATCGTGCTCAAGCAGGGCCAGCTGCGGTGGGTGCCGCCCGCAACGGGCGGGACACTTCGTTACCAAGTCACCCTCAGTCACAGCCGACAGGGCAAGAATGCCGCAGGCAATGACGCCTGGGTCGGGGAGCAGTTCGCCGTCTTCCGGGGTGAGGATGCCTTCCCCATCAGGGCGTGGCGGCGCAGCAAGGACAGCGGCCTGACGGGGGAACTGCTGGTGCGTCGGCCGGACAATTGGCGCCTTATCACACCGTACCTGCCCGACGCACTCGGTCGAATGGCAATCCGGAATCCGGGCAAGCGGCTGGCGCGCCCTATCGGCTGGATCACGGCAGGCGACCTCGGCACGCGCCGGGACACTATCGCGGATATCGAGATCACCGTTACAGCGCCGCGGGGAGAACGCATGGAACGCGTCGGGATGTTGGGTCTCCTGCGCTGGACGCTTCCCCAGCTGGTGCAGCAACTCGCCACGGCAGAGAGCCGGCCCCGCTACATCAGCATCGTGGCCGCCGGTTCACCCCTGTGGCTCGGCGCATTGTCTGCGCCGAATTCCATCTTTGTCCATACTGACCGGCCACTCATCAGCGAGAACGGCACGAGCACGATCGTGCATGAAATGGTGCATGTGCTGCTGGCCGACCTCGACACGCCCGGGGACCAGGACTGGATCGACGAGGGGCTGGCCGAGTACCTGTCACTGCGGGCGCTGAAAGATTCGGGCACGATTTCGGCGGTGCGGTACGAAGCGACGATTGCGGAGTTCCGTCGCTGGGGCAGTGCTGTTACCAGCTTGCAGACAACCTCCTCCACAGGACCGGTGACGGCCAGGGCAGTCACCGTCTTCGCTGATCTGGATACCGAACTCCGCAAGGCGGGCAGGAACGGCCAGTCCCTTGCCGTCGTGATCAAGGGACTGCTGGAGTCGACGCGGCGCGTGGACGTCGCGACTCTCCGCCTGGCGGCCCGCAGGGTGCTGGGCCGGCACTCCCTGGCCCTGGCACCGGCGGCAGTGCCGGGCCTGGATTGATCGGCACGGCTTCCCGGACGTCACCCCGAATGGGAGACTAAGCCATGAGCAACACCCTTCTTGGGCGGCTGAACCCCTGGTTCACCATTCTGGGCCTGGCCGTGGCCGGAGGCCTGATCCTGCCGATTGCCAGCTATATGGCCGGCAAGCGCCTCATCGGGGCCTATGAGGGCAAACTGGGGCTCACCGACTACCTGGGTAGCCTCTATCAAGCCGCCGGCCGGGGGGAACTGCTGGCCTGGTGGCTGCTGCTGGCGCCAGCCCTCGTCGCCACCGTCTGGTACCTGCTGGCGCGAGTCGGACGTTGGTCGGGTAAAGCCAGAGTCGAAGAATAGATTATCTATTACTATTAGTTACTTAAGATATATTTTTGACGTTTATGTTAGCTTCGGGCCCGGCGCCCCAGGTGCCCTCGTATAGTCGGGGCAAGCGTCAACCCGGTCGTCCGGGGCACTAACACAGGCCTGCCCGGATCAGGCCGGCCAATAATAAAAACCGACACCCGTGAGCCCCAGCACCAGACCGAGCATAGGCCACCACCGCCAGGCAGACTCCCGGATCGAGCCCATAAAGGACAGCGCGGACAGGATGGTCATCAGCGAAAACAGGACGCTGGCCCGGGCAAGTTCCGGCAGTTCCATCGCGTAGCGCGAATCCTCTCCTTGTCGCAGACCGAAGATTACCCACACCATGGCCAAGCCGAACGCTATCGAGAAGACGCTCCCAAGCACGATGCCAAGAATGACCGTCAGAGGCTGCATTCGATTCCGGAGCCCGCAATCACGTTATTCAGAACCCTAGTCTAGCTTAGACTGGTCCATCACCCGTAACACCCCACTGCAAAGTCGACAGGCATGAACATCGCACCGACAAACTTCCGGAACGCCTCCAGTCTGGCCGCGCTCCTCGCCCTGGTCACGATCGGCATGGGACCCGCGGTGCCCGCACTCGCGAAGCAGGCAGGGCCGGTTACGCCCGCCACCCTGGAAACTACGTCCCGGGAGCGGCAGGTAGCCCGCATGGTCACCCGCTTTGTCGAACGGGCCCACTACTCGCGGTTGAGCGTCGACGACTCCCTGTCAGACGCCACTCTCAAGACCTATCTCGAAACGCTCGACAGCAATCGTCATTACTTCATGCAATCGGACATTGCGTACTTCGCACGCTACAGAACCACACTGGACGACTCGCTGCGCTCCGGCGATATGGAGCCGGTGTTCGACATCTTTCGCCTCTACCGGCTCCGTGCGCAGCAGAACATCGACTATGCGATGAGCCTGCTCGACAAGGAAACGGACTTCACCGTGAAAGAAGAGTATGTCTTTAATCGCGAGAAGCTGCCCTGGGCAGCCACGCCAGCGGAGATGCACGACATCTGGCGACGACGCGTAAAGAACGATGCGCTCAGCCTGATGCTGGCTGACAAGAGCGGGAAGGAAACGGGAGACGTACTCAGAAAGCGTTATCAGCGGGTACTTGATCGCATCAATGAACTGGATAGCGACGACGTGTTCGAGACCTTCATGAATTCCTTTGCCCGGACT
>JBBQJK010000216.1:0-4993 GCA_038325835.1 Gammaproteobacteria bacterium | reverse complement strand
GAGCCAGGCTGCCGAGATACACCCGGGCCGGGTAGCCCAGCAGCCCGAAGAAGTAGCCGGAGAGATCCGAGGGCAGCACCAGCTGGGTGAGCAGGACAGCTGCGAAGGAACGGCCTCGCGGGATGTAGTTCTCGTAGCGGGCCATCTTCTCTTTGGACACCAGCCGAAGGACCGCCGGGCGCCCGAAGTGCCGGCCGATCGAGTAGGTGACCACCCCTCCCAGGAACCAGCCGCCCCAGAGCAGCAGGAAACATCCCGCCGGTCCCCAGGCGTCGATGCCTACCGGTACCAGCAACAGGCCAGAAAAAAACACCAGCATTGCCGACAGGGCCGCCAGCAGGACAAAGACTATGGCGCCGACCACCGGCGACGTGGCGATCACCGGCTCGGCGAGCGCGATGACGGCGACGACCTGCCGGTGGATTTCCGGGGAGTAAGCCAGCAGTGCCGCGACCAGGATCCCGATGATGAGAACCGGTACACGTCGCGACAACTGCGACTGCCCGACCCGTGTCTCTTCACTCATGCGCTGGCCAGCGCTCCCTGACGGCCTCAATTTCCTACTATATAGCGGCAGTCGTCAGCATAATGTTGCAATGCTGCCGGCCCGCCTCACCCTCGACCCCATCGGCGTCGTCCACAGCCCGCTGAAGAGCAAAGCCGAGGCCGCCCGCCAGCCTGCGGCGGCGACCGATGCCACGGCGCGCATCGAGCTCTATCCCGACCGTCACTTCGAGCACGCGCTGGAGGACCTCGAAGGGTGGGAGCGCCTCTGGGTGGTGTTCTGGTTCCACCTGAACACCACCTGGCGACCCAAGGTGCTGCCACCCCGCAGCGCCTCGGGCCGCAAGGGCGTCTTCGCCACCCGGTCTCCCCATCGGCCGAATCCGCTGGGCCTGTCGGCGGTGCGCCTGGAGCGTATCGAGGGCTTGACGCTTTTCATCCGGGATGTGGATCTGGTGGATGGCACGCCGGTGCTCGACATCAAGCCCTACGTTCCTTACACGGATGCCTATCCTGACGCGGCCACCGGCTGGCTCCACGACGAGGGCCAGGCGAATCAGCACGTCCGCGGCACCACACCGGCTGACCCCATCGCGGCCTGGGCCGTGCACTTCGACCCCCTCGCCGCGGAGCAGGCCGCCTGGATCGAGGCGCGGACGGGCTTCGGCCTCCGGGGGCGGATCACGGCCACGCTCAGGCTGGGCCCCCAGCCCCACGCTTACCGGCGGATCCGGCGCGACGGCGCGGACTTCAGGCTGAAGGTGAAAGAGTGGCGAGTGCGGTTTACGCTGACGCAGCGCGAGGTCCGGGTGCTGGCCATCAGTTCCGGCTACCGGCCCGCGGAAATTGCCAGTTCGGCGGGCTCGGGCGAGGATCCGCTAGCGGTGCATCGGGACTTCCGGGCGGCCTGGAAGTAGGCTCGGGGACCAATCAGCGGCCGTACAATAGTGGCCAGGCCCCCGCCCGTGAGGATTTTCAAGGAGCAACCATGAGCAGCAATAAAGAACTGCAGCAGCGCCGGGAACAGGCCATGGCCAGGGGCATGCCGAGCCAGCTGGCGGTTTACGTGGACCGGGCGGCGAATGCGGAGCTCTGGGACGTGGAGGGTCGCCGCTACATCGACTTCGGCACCGGCATCGCCGTGCTGAACACCGGCCACTTGCACCCGGGCGTTCAGGCTGCCGTCCGCCAGCAGCTCGACCGCTTCAGTCACACCTGCTTCATGGTCACGCCCTACGAGTCGGCGGTCGCTCTGGCCGAGAAACTGAACGCACTGGCGCCGGGCAAGACGCCGAAAAAGACGCTCTTCGTCACCACTGGCGCGGAAGCCGTAGAGAACGCGGTCAAGATCGCGCGGGTACACACCGGCCGCACCGGCGTCATCAGCTTCGGCGGCGGCTTCCACGGCCGTACGCTGCTGGCGATGGGCCTTACCGGTAAAGTCACGCCCTACAAGGCGGGCTTTGGCCCGTTCCCGCCTGAGATCTACCACGCGCCGTTTCCCATTGCCTATCACGGGGTCAGCGTGGCCGACGCACTGGCGGGTCTCGAGCGCTTGTTCATCGAGGACATCGAGCCGGCGCGGGTGGCGGCGATCATCGTGGAGCCCGTGCAGGGGGAGGGTGGCTTCTACATCGCGCCGCCCGAGTTCCTCCGGGCGCTGCGCTCGCTATGTGACCAGCACGCCATCGTGCTGATCGCCGACGAGATCCAGACCGGCTTCGGGCGCACGGGCAAAATGTTTGCGATGGAGCATTCCGGTGTCGAGGCTGACCTGATGACCGTGGCCAAGAGCCTCGCCGGCGGCTTCCCGCTGGCGGGCGTCATCGGCAAGGCGGCCATCATGGATGCCCCCGCGCCCGGCGGTCTTGGCGGCACCTATGCCGCCTCACCGATCGGCTGCGCCGCCGGCCTGGCCGTCCTGGAAGCCATGGAGAAAGAACAGCTACCGGTCCGGGCCAATCACATTGGCGAGCTCATCCGGGGTCGGCTCCACAGCCTCGCCAGCCGGTTCAACTGCATCGGCGACGTGCGCGGGCTGGGCGCGATGGTGGCCATGGAACTCGTGCGGGACGGCAAGGCGGATCAGCCAGACGCCGCGCTCACCCGGGAGCTGGTGCTGGCGGCCGCCTGCAACGGCCTCATCCTCCTGTCCTGTGGCCAGCACAAGAACGTGGTGCGCTTCCTTGTCGCCCTGACCGCCAGTGACGCGTTGATACAGGAAGGCCTGGATATCCTCGAGCGCAGTCTCGACGAGCTCGTCGAGGTGGCGGTTCCATCCGCCGCCCGGCAGCGCCAGGCCTGAACAGGTGAGTCTCGCACTGTTCGCGCTGGCGGTCCTGATCGGCGCCGGACTCTCCGTGCAGGTTGGATTTAATTCCCAGCTGCGCGGCCACTTCGGGGATGCCGGGCTGGCCGCCCTGGCAAACTTCCTCGTTGGCACCACGGCGCTGCTGGTTTATCTCACGCTCACGCGCGCCACCTGGCCATCGGTTGACACCCTGCGTGGCGTCCCCTCGACCCAGTGGCTGGGCGGACTGCTCGGCGCGACCTACGTCGCGGTGTCTGCCATGCTGGGTCCGAAGCTCGGCTCGGCCACGCTGCTCGCACTGATCGTGGGCGGTCAGCTGCTGATGTCCCTCGTCCTCGACCACTACGGCTGGCTGGGCTTTGAATCCCACGCGATCAATGGCTGGCGGATTCTCGGTGCGGCGCTGCTGATTGTGGGTGTCGTGCTGATCGTGCGGCACTGACAGCACTATCGTCGCCATCATTCGTTAACTGGAGTGGCTCCAGTCGGTTATCTCAAGCTCCAGAAACGCCGCGAAGTGCCGTGTGTTGGCTGTCACCAGCACAAGATTCCGGGTACTGGCGATGGCCGCGATCTGTCCATCAACGAACGGCGTGACCTTGCCCATTGCTTCGAGCCGAACCCTCTCCCGCGCATGCCACTCGGCGGCAGACAGGTCGTAGGGAAGCACCGGAAAGCGGTCTCTCACGACACTTTGTATATAGAAGTCGAGAGCGTTTCGTCGTCTGCCATCCGGGAGGCGCCCGACGCCGTAGATCAGTTCATGCCAGACTGGTGCAGCGATGGCACAATGCCCGGCGCGCTGATCCAGCCTGCGGACCAGGCGCGCGTTGGGCGCTGCCAGGGCGGGTTCTGAGACGACGGATGTGTCGAGCAGAAAGCGCAGCGTCACAGGCGGACTTTTCGCCCTGGTCGCGGGTCACGCAGCGTCTGGAAGAACTCCCTGTCCAGGCCAAGCTCCTGGACGCCGAACCGCTCACGAAAGTCAGCGCAGGCCTCGCCGAAGGTTGATCGGCGCCGCTCGAGAGAGGCGTACTCCGCGGGCGACATGATTACGGCGACCGCTTGGCCGCGTCGGGTGACCTGAATGACCCGGCCAGATTGCACGTCGTCCAGGATGGCGGGCAGGTTGGCGCGGGCCGACCCGACCGAGTACAGATTCTTCATTTCCAGAGTGTACATGCTCTTGTACATCAGCAGGGACGAGGTTGCTCACAGTCTGGCTCGCATGCTGCGACACCTCCAGGGGCGAATCCCTGGCGAATCGCGGGATTCTCCCGCCAGCCCTGGAACCCTGTGACAGAATGTCGGCGTGATTGCACCGCCATCCAGGCATGCCAGGCCCGTCTCACTGCCGGATTTAACCGGGGAGTTGACGCGGCCATCCCGGCCCACTACAGCGGTCGTCGTCGGCGGTGGACTGGCTGGTCTTGCGGCTGCGGTGGTCCTCGCCGAACGGGGTGTGCGGGTGACGGTGCTCGAACGCGAGACCTTCCTCGGCGGCCGGGCGGGTGCCTGGAGCGATCGTCTCAGGGACGGGACGACCTTCGACATGGAGCGGGGCTTCCACGCCTTCTTCCGCCAGTACTACAACCTCCGGCAACTGCTGCGGCGGGTGGATCCGGAACTCGGTTGCCTGAAACCCACCACCGACTACCCGATCCTGACGCCCACCGGCAACGAGTCCTTCGCCGGGTTGACCTATGCACCCCTGGTCAACGTGGCGAAGCTGACGTGGCGCACGGAGACGCTCGGCATTCGGGACCTCATGAAGGTGAATGTGCCGGCCGCCATGGCCATGCTCCGCTTTGATCGCCCCCGGACCTACGCAGAGTTCGACCAGCGCACAGCCGGCGCCTACCTGGACTCACTCAATTTTCCGCCGCTGGCCCGCCAGCGCTTGCTCCATGTCTTCGCCCACTCCTGCTTCAATCCCCAGGCCGACATGTCGGCCGCCGAGTTGTTGCAGATGATGCACTTCTATTTCACGGCCAATTACGACGGGCTCGTGTTCGATGTGGCCGACCGACCCTTCTCCCGCGGCATATTCCAGCCCCTGGGCGAATTGCTTGGCCGGTTGGGGGCTACGGTCTGCACAGGTACCAGTGCCCGAGCCCTGGTCAGACAGGACGCCACCGGTGACGGACAGTGGGTTGTGGAGACCGACGGTGAAGCCCT
>JBBQJK010000215.1:0-4996 GCA_038325835.1 Gammaproteobacteria bacterium | reverse complement strand
AGCGGACGACGCGTCATTTGACCGTGACTGTAACCATCACATCGCCCTGCTCAATGGCATCCACCACCTCCAGGCCCTGCGTGACCTTGCCGAAAACCGTGTGCTTGCCGTCCAGGTGGGCTTGCGGCCCGTGGGTGATGAAGAACTGGCTGCCGTTCGTGCCGGGCCCCGCGTTGGCCATGGAGATGACGCCTCGCTCGTGACGCAGCGGGTTGCCCCGGAACTCGTCCTCGAACCGATAGCCCGGGCCACCGCGGCCGGATCCCGTGGGATCGCCGCTCTGGATCATGAAGTTGCTGATGACCCGGTGAAAGGTTACGCCGTCGTAGAAGCCCTCCTGGGCCAGGAAGACGAAATTGTTCACGGTCTTCGGGGCGTACTCGGGAAACAGCTCCAGTTCAATGGTGCCCTTGCCCGTCTCGATGCTGACTTTGTAGGTACGGTCTGTGGCGATCTGCAGGGCTGGTGGGGCGTCGTACTGCTTCGAGGGCATGGTCTGGGCTCCAGGGTGAAAGGAAATTGCGGCTCGCACTCTATACTCGCAACATGACTCCTGGCGACCCGTTTGTAACGGCAGCACCTCTGGTAGAGGTTACGGACCTGCGGAAGTACTTCCCGGTCCGGGGTGGGTTGTTTCGCCGGGTCGTTGGGCAGGTCAAGGCGGTTGATGGGGTCAGCCTGACCGTCCGGGTGGGCCAGACGCTGGGCCTCGTGGGGGAATCCGGCTGCGGCAAGACGACTCTGGGGCGGACCATACTGCGGCTGCAGCAGCCCAGCTCAGGCTCCATCCGCTTTGATGGAGTGGACCTCACCCACCTCACCCGCCGCCAGTTGTTGCCTTGGCGGAGGCGGATGCAGGCGGTCTTTCAGGATCCCTATGGCTCATTGAGCCCCCGGCGGACTGTCGCTCAGACGGTCCGGGAACCCCTGGATGTTCACCAGGTGGGGACCGCTGCTGAACGCCGGAGCCGGGTGGCCGAACTGCTGGATATCGTGGGCTTGAGCCCGGTCGCGGCGAACCGCTATCCCCACGAGTTTTCGGGTGGCCAGCGCCAGCGGGTCGGCATTGCCCGCGCCCTGGCCCTCAATCCCCAGTTCATCGTGGCAGACGAACCGGTCTCGGCCCTGGATGTATCCGTCCAGTCCCAGGTCCTGAATCTCATCGCCCGGCTCCAGCGGGAGCGGGGCATTGCCTTTCTGTTTATCTCCCATGATCTGGCGGTGATCCAGCATGTCAGTGACCAGATCGGGGTGATGTACCTGGGCAAGCTCGTCGAGCTCGCGCCCGCCGCTGCGCTGTTCCGCAAACCCTTGCATCCCTACACGGAAGCGCTGTTATCAGCGGTGCCCCAGGTCGATAACCAGGGGCGCAAACAGATCGTGCTGACGGGCGATGTGGGGTCGCCCCGAAACCCGCCGGCTGGATGTCCGTTTCACCCCCGGTGCCCGAAGGTGATGGAGATCTGTCGCAGCACACCGCCGGTGCTGAAGTCGCCGGCGGGAGACACCTCCCGCACCGTCGCCTGCCACCTTTACGAACCGCCCGTAGGAGCGCCTGTAGGAGGGCCTTTAGGCGCGATTACTTTTTGATCGCGCCTGAAGGCGCTCCTACAAGCGCTGAAGAGCCTTTACCTGTTCAAGAGCGCCAGAAGGTCGGCGAGAAGAGGACCAGCAGCGTGAAGACTTCCAGGCGGCCGAAGAGCATGGCGAAGATGCACACCCACTTGGCGATGTCATTTACCTGGGTGAAATCGGCCACAACTTTGCCGAGTCCTGGCCCCATGTTGTTGATGGACGTCGCCAGGGCAGAAAATGCCGTCACCTGGTCCAGCCCGCTAGCGACCAGCATCAGCAGCATCGCCCCAAACAGAATGATGTAGACCACGCAAAACCCCCACACGGCCTCGATCACCCGCTGGGGGACGACCGAATCGCCAAGCCGCACCGGGATCTCGGCCGCCGGGTGCACGAGGCGTTTCACCTCCCGTACCCCCTGGTTATAAAGCAGCAGCCAGCGCACGACCTTCATGCCGCCGCCGGTGGAACCTGCACAGCCGCCGATGAACCCCACCAGGATCAGTGTCAGTGGCAGGGCACCCGGCCACTGGTCGAAGTCCCCCGTCACGAAACCGGTACTGGTCATGAACGAGACAAACTGAAACGCTGAATACCTGGCCGACTCGCCCACCGAGGCGTAATGACCGCTCCCGAACAGGTAGGCAGTCCCGGTGAGCGTCAGGACCAGAAGAATGAGGGCGTAGGCGCGAAACTCCGGATCCCGCAGGTAGGCGCCCAGACCGCGGTTCCGCCAGGCAACGAAGTGCAGGGTAAAACTCGCGCCTGCCAAAAGCATAAAGAAAATGGCAACCGCCTCGATCAGCGGGCTGTTGAACCAGGCGATGCTGGCATCGTGGGTGGAAAAGCCACCGGTACCCATGGTCGCAAAACTGTGGCAAACCGCATCGAACATGCTCATGCCGGCCAGCCAGAAGGCGATTATGCAGGCGACCGACAGCCCCAGGTAGATCAGCCACAGCGCCTTCGCCGTCTCGGTGATGCGGGGCGTGAGCTTGCTGTCCTTCATGGGCCCCGGCGTCTCGGCCCGGTAAAGCTGCATGCCGCCAACACCCAGCATGGGCAGAATGGCCACCGCCAGCACGATGATGCCCATACCTCCCAGCCAGTGCAGCTGCGCCCTGTAATAGAGAATGGATCTAGGCAAGCTGTCGAGCCCGGTGAGGACGGTAGCGCCGGTTGTCGTCAGGCCCGAAACGGCTTCGAACACAGCGCCAGTCACCGACATATTGGGCGACTGCGCGAGCAGCAGCGGCACTGCGCCGAAACTGCCGAGCCCCAGCCAGAACACGGCCGCCACCAGGAACCCGTCGCGGAGGCGGAGTTCGCGCCGATCCTTGCGTGCGGGGAGCCAGGCCAGCAGGCCCGCAATGAACGTAATGGCCAGGGCTTGGATAAACGCTGTGGCCTGGCCGTCGGCAAAGTACACCGACACCGCAATCGGGGGCAGCAGGGTTGCGCTGTAGAGCATCAGCAGCAGGCCGAGAATGCGCTGGACGACGCGGAGATGCATGGCGGGTACCGGGGCGGAGTTGCTGGTCAGGCCCGGAAGAGCCGTTCGACCTGCGGGATCTGGCGCCGGTCGGTGACAAACAGGATCAGGTGATCTTCCGCCTCGACCACCGTGTCGTGGTGCGCCTGAAGCACCTCCTCGCCCCGCACGATGACGCTGATCGTTGCGCCCTTGGGCAGCCGGATCTCCTCCACCTTGCGCCCCACGACCCGGTTATCACCGCGATTGCCCCGGGCGATCGCCTCGATGGCTTCCGCACGGCCCCGACGCAGCGTGTGGACGCGCACCATTCCGGACTGGCGGACATAGGCCAGCAACGCGCCGATGGTGATCTGCGGTGGCGATATACCCACATCGATGCGCGGGCCCTCTACCAGCTCGGCATAGGCGGGCCGGTTGATGAGCGCCATCACCTTCTTGCAGCCCAGGCGCTTCGCGAGCATGGCCGACAGGATGTTGACTTCCTCGGCGTTGGTCAGCGCCACGAAGACGTCCGAGCTGTCGATGTTCTCCTCGAGCAGCAGCTCTTCGTCGGCAGCGTCCCCGGTCAGCACGATGGTTTTGGCCAGCCGCTCGGAAATCACGCGGGCCCGCTCCCGGGACCGCTCGATCAGCTTCACCTGGTTTGTGCCTTCGAGGGCCTTGGCAACCCGCAACCCGATGTTGCCACCGCCAGCGATGAAAACCCGGCGCACAGGATCTTCCAGCTTGCGCATTTCGCGCATCACGGTGCGGATATCCTGCCGGGCGGCAATGAAGAAGACCTCATCATTCTCGAGCAGCCGCGTGCTGCCGTCCGGCAGGATCTCCTGCCCGTCACGGTAGATGGCGGCGATGCGGGTCTCGATACCGGGGACATGATCCCGCAGGGTCCGGATCTCCTGGCCCACCAGCGGCCCATCCCTGTTGGCCCGCACTCCCACCAGCCGGACCCGGCCGTCGGCAAAATCCAGCACCTGGAAGGCGCCGGGATACCGGATCAGCTGCTCGATGTATTTGGTTACCAGCTGTTCCGGGCTGATGCAGAGATCGACGGGCACCCGATCCGTCCCAAACAGTCCCGGGGTGTTCATGTACTCGGCTGAGCGGACCCGGGCGATCTTGGTCTTCGTGCCGAAGAGGGTATAGGCCACCTGGCAGGCAATCATGTTCACTTCATCGCTGTTGGTCAGCGCGATGACCATGTCGGCATCAGCGGCACCGGCCCGCTCCAGTGCCCCCGGCGACGAGGCGTGGCCCAGCACGGTACGCACGTCTAGGCGGTCCTGCAGTTCCCTCAGGACGGCGGGGTTCGAGTCGATGATGGTGACTTCGTTGGATTCCTCCCGGGCCAGGTGATACGCCGCCGTGGAACCCACCTGGCCTGCCCCGAGGACAAGAATCTTCATGAGGTCACATCACTTCCAGATTCGCGTAGGACATCACCAGCCACTTGGCCCCCGAGTCCTCGAAATTGATCTGGACCCGCGCGTGGGCGCCGGCCCCTTCGTAGCTGAGCACAATACCCTCGCCGAACTTGCCATGCTTCACCCGCTGGCCCAGCCGCACGCCAAAGGCCGGGTCCTCGGTAATGGAACCCCCGCGCCGGTAAGCAGGCTGGGTGACGTTGAGCCGGGGCCGCACCTCCTCGATCAGCTCTGCAGGGATCTCACTGATGAAGCGGGAGGCCTGGCCAAAGTTGTCCTTGCCATGCAGGCGCCGCTGTTCGGCGTGGCTCAGGTACAGCTCGCTCATCGCCCGGGTGGCGCCGACATAGCAGAGGCGCCGTTCCTCCTCCAGCCCTTCTGCGTCATTCAGTGAGCGGCGGTGGGGAAAGAGACCGTCTTCGAGGCCGGTCAGGAACACCACCGGGAACTCGAGACCTTTCGCCGAGTGCAGGGTCATTAGCTGGACGCAGTCATCCCACGC
>JBBQJK010000214.1:0-4999 GCA_038325835.1 Gammaproteobacteria bacterium | reverse complement strand
AGCAGCAAGAGTGGGCCGATGGCCCATTTTTTGTTTTGGACTGGCATGAGCACGACGCGGGCGCAGATGGTCGAGTTGCTGGAACCGGGGGTGGAAGCCCTGGGTTACGAACTCGTGGATCTGGAGCTGAATTTCAGTGGCCAGCGGGGGATCTTGAGGCTGTTTATTGACCGGCTTGGCGCGGTGGAACCGGCGGCTGGCGAAGTGGCCGCCGAGGGCCCGCGGAGCGACGGCATACGAGTTGAGGATTGCGAAGCGGTCAGCCGGCAAGTGAGTGCCCTGCTGGACGCCGAAGACCCGATCCAGCGGGACTACAGTCTGGAGGTTTCGTCACCGGGACTGGACCGGCGACTGGTCAAGCCGGCGCACTTTGACCGTTTCAAGGGGCAGGCGGTCCAGGGGCGCTTCCGGCAGATGCTGGACGGGCGCCGCCGCTTTGCCGGGACGCTGGTCGGGCGGGATGGAACGCTGGTAACGATTCGGGTCGAGAATGCCGACCTGACGGTGTCGATGGACGATCTGGATGTCATCCGGCTGGTGCCGGAGTACTGAGAGAAGACAAATTATGAACAAAGAAATTCTGATGGTGGCCGAGGCCGTCTCCAACGAGAAGGGCGTCGACCAGGAAATCATCTTCGACGCGCTGGAGTCGGCGCTCGCATCGGCGGCGCGCAAGCGCTATGGCGACGATGTAGATGTGCGCGTCAGCATCAACCGCGCCACGGGCGACTACGACACCTTCCGGCGCTGGAAGGTCTTTGCGGACGACTCGACGGAGCTGGAGACGCCCGACCGGGAACTGCGCATGATCGATGCCACAGACGTCGATCCCAAGGCGGAGCCGGGTGGCTATGTGGAAGAACCCATTCCCTCCGTGGATTTCGGTCGTATTGCCGCCCAGACCGCCAAACAGGTGATTGTGCAGAAAGTCCGCGAAGCGGAGCGCAGGAAGGTCATCGAGGAGTTTCAGGGCCGGGTGGGCCAGCTTCTGTCGGGCGTGGTCAAGCGCGTCGATCGCAACGGCGTCTATGTGGATCTTGGGGCGAATGCAGAAGGCTTCATTCCCCGCGAGAACATGATGCCCCGGGAGCCGGTGCGGCCCCAGGATCGGGTCAAGGCGCTGCTGCGGGAAGTTCGCTCCGAGCCCCGGGGGCCACAGTTGTTCCTCACCCGGACGTCTTCCCAGTTCCTGCTGGAGCTGTTCAAGATCGAAGTTCCGGAAGTTGGTCAGGGCCTTATTGAGATACTGGCTGCGGCCCGTGACCCTGGCTTGCGGGCCAAGATCGCCGTCAAGAGCAACGACCGGCGTATCGATCCGGTCGGCGCCTGCGTCGGAATGCGCGGGTCCCGCGTCCAGGCCGTGTCCAACGAGCTGGCTGGCGAACGGGTGGACATCATTCTCTGGAACGAGAGTCCCGCCCAGTTCGTGATCAATGCCATGTCGCCGGCGGAAGTCAGCTCCATCGTGGTGGACGAGGAGAGCCACAGCATGGATCTGGCGGTACAGGAAGACAAACTGTCCCAGGCGATTGGCCGCGGCGGGCAGAACATCCGGCTGGCGAGTGAGCTCACCGGCTGGGATCTCAACGTGATGACCGAGGCGGCCGCGGAGGAAAAGAGCGAGAAGGAATCCCGTGCACTTCTGGAGTTGTTCATGCAGAAGCTGGATGTGGACGAGGACGTGGCGCTCATTCTGGTGCAGGAGGGCTTTTCCAGTATTGAGGAGGTCGCCTACGTACCGACCAGTGAGCTGCTTGGTATCGAGGAGTTCGATCAGGGTATGGTCGACGAGCTCCGCAATCGCGCCCGGGATGTCCTGATTACCATGGCTATTCAGAGCGAGGAAAAGGTCGACAAGGCACCGCCCGCGGAAGACCTGCTTGCTCTCGATGGCATGGATCCGGAACTCGCGGGCCAGCTGGCGGCGAGAGGGATTCGCACCCGGGATGATCTGGCCGAGCAGGCCATCGACGACCTCGAAGGCATTGAAGGCCTGGATAACGCCCGCTCCGCCAAACTGATCATGGCAGCGAGAGCCCATTGGTTCGACCAGCAAGAGGCGACGGGTTGATCACCCGCCCCTCGGCATCTCCCGGAGCAGCTCTATGTCGGATGTGACTATTGCCCAGTTCGCAGACGTCCTGAAGATTCCGGTTGAAAAGCTGCTTACGCAGCTCGGTGAAGCGGGTATTGGTGCGCGTGGTGCCGACGATGTAATCAGCGACGACGCAAAGCGTGAACTCCTCACGCACCTGCGCCGCGCCCACGGGCATGACGAGGGTGGGGCCGCTGCTTCTCCCCGGAAGGTGACCCTGAGTCGGCGCTCCCAGTCGGAGATCAAGGTGGCCAGCGCGCAGGGCCGGGCCAAGACCGTCACGGTCGAAGTGCGCCGCAAGCGCACTTACGTCAATCGCGATGTGCTGGAGCAGGAGAACAAGGTCCAGCAGGATGAGCTTGACCGGCACCGCCAGGACGAGCAGGCGAAGCTCGACAAGGACCAGGCAGACCGGGAGGCCATTGAGCGCCTGGCCCGCGAAAAGCGCGAGAAGGAGCTCGCAGAGGCCGAGGCCCTGCGCAAGTCGGAGGAGGATGCCCGGCGGGCCGCCCAGCAGGCAGCCAAAGATGGCGAGCAGACGCAGCTTCAGGACGAAGTCCGAAAGCGCGACTCGGAGGCCCGAACTCGAAAAGAGGCGGCGAGTAAGCGCGACGTCCGTCGGGCGGTGGTTGAAGACCTGGTCAGCGTTATTGAGGACGACACGCCCGAAGAAAAGCCTGTCCTGGCGGGGCGTCAGGAGTTGCACGTCGCGGCAGATGTGAGCGGTCGCCGCAAGAAAAAGAAGACCCGTCGGCGCTCAGTCTCCGTTCAGTCCGACTCGACCCGGCACGGTTTCGAGAGGCCATTGGCGCCGGTGGTCCACGAAGTGCTGATTCCGGAAACCATCAAGGTCAGCGAGCTGGCGCAGCGCATGGCTGTGAAGTCCAACGATGTGATCAGGACGCTCATGAAGATGGGGGTTATGGCCACCATCAACGAGGCCATCGAACAGGACATGGCGATTCTGGTCGTGGAAGAGCTGGGGCACGTAGCCAAGCTGGTGCGCGACTCCGATCTAGAGGACACGCTGATTCCCGTCGAAGATGATGCGGGCCAGGCTGTACCCCGTTCACCGGTCGTCACCATCATGGGTCATGTCGATCACGGCAAGACCTCACTGCTCGATTACATCCGTCGTACCAAGATCGCCGCAGGCGAGGCTGGGGGAATCACTCAGCACATTGGCGCCTACCATGTGGAGACCCCCAAAGGGCTCATCACCTTCCTCGATACGCCAGGTCACGCGGCCTTTACTGCGATGCGGGCCCGAGGTGCTCAGGTTACGGATATCGTCGTGCTGGTGGTAGCTGCCGACGATGGCGTCATGCCCCAGACTGAAGAGGCGATCCTTCACGCTCGTGCTGCAGACGTGCCCATCATTGTGGCGGTTAACAAGATCGACAAAGGCGATGCCGATCTCGATCGCGTGCGCAATGAACTTGGCGCCAAAGGCGTTGTGCCCGAGGAGTGGGGTGGTGAGAGCCTCTTCGTCAACGTTTCTGCCCGCACGGGCGAAGGCATTGACAAACTCCTTGAGTCCATTCTCCTCCAGGCCGAGTTGCTGGAGTTGAAGGCCGTTGCCGACGGCCGGGCCTCCGGGGTCGTACTTGAGTCCAGTCAGGAAAAGGGCAGGGGCGCTGTAGCAACCGTTCTTGTTACCCGGGGACGGTTGCGGCTGGGTGATGCACTGCTGGCAGGACATGAGTATGGGCGGGTCCGCGCCATGACGAATGAACACGGAGTCGCAGTCACCGAAGCCGGGCCCTCCCAGCCTGTCGTCGTGCTTGGTCTTTCCGGTACACCGAATGCGGGTGATGATGCCCTCGTGCTCGAGGACGAACGGCAGGCCCGCGAACTGGCCCAGTTCCGGCTCAGCCGCACCCGCGACGTCAAACTGGCGCAACAGCAGTCGGCCAAGCTGGAGGACGCTTTCAGTCAGTTGGCGGCGTCCCAGACCAAGACACTGCAGATCCTGATCAAGGCAGATGTCCAGGGTAGCGCCGAGGCGCTGAAGGACGCTATGGGCAAGCTCGCCCACGAAGAAGTGAATGTGAAGGTCATTAGCTCCAGTGTGGGGGGCGTCAGCGCTTCCGATGTCACGCTGGCCGCAGCCTCGAAGGCGATAATCATTGCGTTCAACGTCCGGGCTGACGGCGCCGGTCGCGATGCAATCCAGGAAACCGGCGTTGACGTGCGTTACTACAGCATTATTTACGAGGCTCTCGACGACGTCAAAATGGCTGTTACCGGCATGTTGGCTCCCATTATCCGGGATCAGATCGTGGGGCTTGCAGAGGTGCGTGACGTTTTCCGTTCACCAAAGTATGGCGACATTGCCGGGTGTCTGGTTATCGATGGCTTCGTCAAGCGCAACAGCCCCATTCGGGTGCTGCGCAATAACACCGTGATCTACCAGGGCGAGCTGGAGTCACTCCGACGGTTCAAGGACGACGTGAGTGAAGTCCGGGCAGGAACCGAGTGTGGCATCGGCGTGAAGAACTACGATGACGTCAAGCCTGGCGACCAGATCGAGTGCTTTGAGCGGGTTACGATCGAACGAACGGCCTGACGCATGGCCCGTGAGTTCGCCCGCAGTCGTCGCGTTGAAGAGCAGATCCAACGGCTCTTGTCTGACTTCATGCGTGCCGAGCTTCGGGATCCTCGGGTTGCCGGCGTGGTAATCACGGAAGTACGGGCTTCCCGTGATCTGGGTGTCGCCTGGATCCAATACACCCTGCTGGGTACCGATGTGAGTCCCGCCCCTGCGGTTCTGGCTGATGTCCAGGCAGGACTGGATCGGGCGGCCGGCTTCCTCAGAAGCCAATTGGCCCGGGAGCTCGCCACCCGCACGGTCCCCGAGTTGCGTTTTCGCTATGACGAGGCCGCCCAGCGTGCGCGGGATCT
>JBBQJK010000213.1:0-5002 GCA_038325835.1 Gammaproteobacteria bacterium | reverse complement strand
TCCCGCTCGTACATCGAGATCAGGCACTGCCCCAGCGGCGTCCTGGACCAGGGCACCCGGGCGAGCGACCCCGCAACCGGCAGGCATACGTAGTCGGGATCGCCGTCGTCGCTGCCATGGGCCAGGCCGTCGATGAGCGAGCCCCGGCTGTCCATCAGGATGCCGGTGGCCGGAAACGTGATGCCTTCGCGGAAGAGCCCGGCCAACTCGCGCCGGCTGACCCGCTTGCCCCGCAAAATGGCATTGAGATCGGGCAGCAACAGCTCGACCGCGCGAACCTCGGGATTCGCCGCCAGAAACTCGGCCGCCTCCGGGGGCACGCCTTCAGGTTGGTGGGCCATAGGTCCTTCTCCCGTGACGGATTCTGACCAATCCCGGTCGCCGCGTCGATCCTGCTAACATTCCGGCCACATGTCCGACGCGCAATCCGTCATTCTGACCGTGGTTTGTCCCGACGCTGTCGGGATCGTTGCCGCCGTCGCGGGCTTCCTCACCAGTCAGAACTATTTCATTGAGGAGTCCACCCACTTCGGCGACGCCGACACCGGCACGTTCTTCATGCGGACCCGGTTCATTCCCCGGGACCAGGGTTATTCGCGGACGGCCTTTACCGCCGGCTTCGACGCGATCGCCACCCGCTTCGGCATGGAGTGGCAGGTGCACGACACGCGGATCCTGCCCCGCGTGCTGATCCTGGTCTCGAAGTACGACCACTGCCTGAATGACCTGCTGTACCGCTACCGCACCGGCGCACTCCGGATGACGATCCCGGCGATCGTCTCGAATCACATGGATCTCGCCGGACTGGCGGGCTGGCACAAGGTGCCCTACTTCCACGTGCCGGTAACGCCCGACACCAAGGTGGCATCCGAGTCCCGACTCCTGGAAATCGCCGCGGACTGTCAGACAGACCTGATTGTGCTAGCCCGCTACATGCAGATCCTCTCCCCCGCCCTGTGCGAGAAGTATCCCGGACGGGTCATCAATATTCACCACTCCTTCCTCCCGGGCTTCAAGGGCGCGAAGCCCTACCATGAGGCGCACCGGCGCGGCGTGAAGCTGATTGGGGCGACTGCCCACTACGTCACCGCCGAACTGGATGAAGGCCCGATCATCGAGCAGGCGGTCGAGCGGGCGGATCACACGATGTCCCCGGAGGATCTCGCGGCGATTGGCCGGGATGTAGAGTCACTGACCCTGGCGCGGGCGGTCAAGCTGCAGATCGAGCACCGGGTGTTTGTGAATGGCATGAAGACGGTGGTGCTGCGGTGATGGCTGACTGAGCAGCAACAGGTTCGCTGGCAATAAACGACGAAGCGTGCAGCACCCCCGGAGTGGACTTAGCCCATGCGCCGTCTCCTTGTCTTCCAGCACGTCCCCCACGAGATCCTCGGCACCCTCGATCCGCTGCTGCGGGATGCCGGCTTCCGCATCCGCTACGTCAACTTCGGACGCAACCCGGACGCGGTGCCGGACCTGGCGCGCTACCACGGACTGATCGTCCTCGGCGGACCGATGAACTGCGACCAGGTCACGCGCCACCGACACCTGGCCACGGAGGTGGCGGCGATTCAGGCGGCGATCCGCGCCGGCAAGCCCGTGCTCGGCATCTGTCTGGGCTCACAGCTGCTGGCCCGGGCCCTGGGCGCGCCGGTCAGCAGCAACCGCAGCAAGGAAATCGGCTGGTACGACGTCGCCCCGACGAAGGATGGGGAAAAGGACCCTCTCTTCCGGCACTTCGAAGGGAGCGAGAAGATCTTCCACTGGCACGGGGACACGTTCGCCATACCCCACGGGGCCGTGCACCTGGCCGCCTCAGCCGACTGCACTCACCAGGCGTTTCGCTTTGGGCACAACGTTTACGGCCTGCAGTTTCACCTGGAGGTGGACGAACCCATGATCCACCGCTGGCTCCGCGCACCGGTGAACCTGCGGGAACTCGAGGGCCTGCAGGGCGTGATTGATCCTGGCCGCATTGCGCAGGAGACGCCGCAGTTCATGCCACGCTCCCGCACTCTGGGGGATGCGGTCTTTAGTGACTTCATCCGCCTGTTCCAGGGCAGACACCGCCGAACGGTGCTCCCCTCCCGGTAGAGCGCCCGCCCGGAGCCTTAGGTCCCAGTTGAATTCTTGGGCTGCCGACGCCATGCTGGTGCGGTGAATACCATTGCCGCCGAAGTTACTCCGTTGAGCGCGGCCAGCAACGCGGGCCTCGCCCGGGTGGCTTTGCCGGTGCGCGGAATGACCTGCAGCGCCTGTGCGACGCGGCTGGAGAAGGCGCTGGGCCTGGTCCCGGGCGTGGCGTCGGCAGGGGTCAATTTCGCCGTGGAGCGGGCAGAGATTGCCTACGACCCGGCGCGCCTGGCCGTGCCTGCCCTCGCTGACGCGATCGTCAAGGCCGGCTTCGAGGTGCCGATGGAGGCCTTCGCCTTTCCCATTGAGGGGATGACCTGCAGCGCCTGTTCGACCCGCGTGGAGAAAGCATTGCGGCAGGTGCCCGGCGTCATTGAAGCGAACGTCAATCTCGCCATCGAGCGGGCTGACGTCCGCGCCATTCCCGGCGTCACGCGTCTCACTGACCTCGTCGCCGCCGTTACCGCCGCCGGCTATGGCGCCCGGATCGAATCCCCCGCTGCCTCCCAGGCCCAGACCGAGGAGGATCATCGCCAGCGGGATCAGGCCCAGCTGAGGCGGGAACTCACGCTGCTGCTGGTCTCGGCGGCCTTTGCGGCCCCCCTGCTGTTCCAGATGGGAGCCATGTCGCTCAAACTCCACTGGCATCTGCCGGCCTGGGTGGAGCTGCTGCTGGCCACCCCGGTGCAGTTCCTGATTGGCGCGCGCTTTTATCGCTCAGCCTTCAAGGCGCTCAAGGCCCGGTCGGGCAACATGGACGTGCTGGTCGTGCTGGGCACGACGGCCGCCTATGGCTACAGCCTCTACCTGATGGCGACGCTCGGCCTCGACGGCGCCATGGGCAAGCTCTACTTCGAGGCCTCAGTGATCATCATCACGCTGGTGCTGCTCGGCAAGTTTCTCGAATCGAAGGCGAAGCGCGGCACGACTGCCGCCATCCGCCAGCTGATGGACCTGCGACCGCAGACTGCCCGTCTGCAGGTTGCCGACGGCACCGAGCGGGAAGTGCCGATCAATGACGTGCGGGCCGGCGACCTGGTCATCGTGCGTCCGGGCGAGCGCATACCAGTGGACGGCGAGGTCATGGCCGGCCGCAGCGAACTGGACGAGTCCCTGATCACCGGTGAGAGCCTGCCGGTGGACAAGCAACCGGGCAGCAAGGTGACGGGGGGCGCGATTAACGGTACTGGCCGGCGGGATGTGCGCGCCCCGGCCGTCGGCGCGGACTCCACCCTGGCCCGGATCATCCGGCTGATCGAGAACGCCCAGGGCGGCAAGGCGCCCGTCCAGCGACTCGTGGACCAGGTCAGCGCGATCTTCGTCCCCATCGTCGTGGCCCTCGCTGTTCTCACCTTCATCGGCTGGTTTACTGTCAGCGGCAGCTTTGAGCCCGCCTTTGTGGCGGCCGTCGCGGTCCTGGTGATCGCCTGCCCCTGCGCCCTGGGTCTGGCGACCCCGACGGCGATCATGACGGGCACCGGTGCGGCGGCACGGGCCGGGATTCTGATCAAGGATGTGGAATCGCTGGAGCGGGCACACCGGCTCGACACCATCATCTTCGACAAGACCGGGACCCTCACCGCCGGTCGCGCGACGCTCGTCGGCACCGCGCCGCTGCGGGGCGACGAGGACCAGCTGTTGCAGGTGGCAGCCTCCGTCCAGCACGGCAGTGAACACCCGCTGGCCCGGGCCGTGCTCGAGGCCGCGGCGCAACGGCAGCTGGCGCGCTCGCCCGTCACGGACTTCCGCAGTCACACGGGCAGAGGCGTCAGTGGGGTCGTGGCCGGCCGGGAAATCTTCATTGGCAATACCCGACTCCTCGACGAGCAGGGCATCGCTGTTGGCGAGGCCGCCACCCGCGTGCTCGACTGGGAGCGACAGGGCCGCACCGCTGTCTTTGTGGCGGACCGGGACGGGGTGCTGGGCGTGCTCGCCATCGCCGACCCGCTCAGGCCCGAAGCACTCCAGGCAGTGGCCGCCCTGCGCAAGATGGGTGTGCGAACGATCATGCTATCTGGCGATGCGGCACTGGTCGCTGAGGCCGTGGGCCGGGAGGCCGGAGTGGACGAAGCCCGGGGTGCTGTCCGGCCCGAGGGCAAGGCGGAGGCCATTCAGGAACTGCGCTCTGCCGGCCGGGTGGTGGGCATGCTGGGTGACGGCATAAACGACGCGCCGGCATTGGCTGCCGCCGACGTGGGCATCGCCATGGGCACCGGGACAGACATCGCCATGGAAACCGCGGGTATCACCCTGATGCGCCCGGATCCCCGCCTGGTCGCCGGCGCCATCGACGCCAGCCGGGCCACGTTTCGCAAGATCAAGCAGAACCTGTTCTGGGCCTTCATTTACAATGTCATTGGCATTCCACTCGCCGCCTTCGGTTACCTGAGCCCGGCCCTTGCCGGGGCGGCCATGGCGATGAGTAGCGTGAGCGTCGTGACTAACTCACTGTTGTTGCGCCGCTGGCGCCCACGAAAGTAGCCAACCAACCCTGATGACCGGAGGACGAAACGTCATGAAGACTGAATTCAAGGTGCAGGGCATGACCTGCGGTGGCTGCGAGCGCAGCGTGCAGAACGCATTGACCAGCCACAAGGGTGTCGTAGCCGCCAAGGCAGATCGGGCCAACGGCACGGTGGCCGTTGAGTTCGATCCCGCCCAGATCGAGCAGGCCGCGCTGGCCAAGGCCATCACGGCGGCCGGCTTCCAGGTCGCCGCCTAGCGGCCGGTAGGAGCGCCGTCAGGCGCGATCGGGAAAGATAGCGCCAGAAGGCGCACCAACCGGCCCCACCGACCCCCCCCCCCAGAAACCCCCGCCGGGAGTCATACGACCCGGCCCCATACACCGGACCCAGACGGCGGACACAAC
>JBBQJK010000212.1:0-5019 GCA_038325835.1 Gammaproteobacteria bacterium | reverse complement strand
GTGTTCCACCGGGAAGGTGCTCACCTCATCCTCTCGGCGCGGCGCCAGGCTGAACTGGAGCGGGTGAAAGCCCTGTGCACCGCTGGACCCGGCCGTGTGCACGTCCTGCCCTTCGACATGGTCGACGCCCACCAGCGCGAGTCTGCAGCCCAGAGCGTGCTCGCTGACTTCGAGCGACTGGACATCCTGGTCAACAACGCCGGCATCGGCCAGCGGTCAGCCGCGAAGGACACCCTGGCGGAAGTTGAACGCCGCATCATGGAGGTGGACTTCTTCGCGCCGGTGGCGCTAACGAAGCTGGTACTGCCCCGGATGATCGCGCAGAAGAGAGGTCATCTCGTTGTCACTTCATCGGTCGCGGGCAAGCACGCGGTTCCTCATCACAGCGCCTATTGCGCGGCAAAGCACGCCCTGCACGGTTACTTCGACACGCTCCGGATCGAGCATCTGGCAGACAACATCGATGTAACCCTGCTGGTCATCGCAGGCATACGGAGCAATGTTTACGAGCACGCTCTCAGAGCGGATGGCTCGGAATACGGGCCAAGCCGCTCCGGAGATATGACCGGAATGAGCGCCGAAGCCTGCGCCGAACAGGTCGTCGATGGCCTGTTGCGCCGGGACTACGAGATGGTGATTGGCATCGAGACCGCACTGCAGGCCCTGCAGATCAAGGACTCGGACCCGGCCGCTTTCGTCAAGCGCATGGCAGGTATGCTGAAGTGGCTGGAGCAGTCCTGAAATGGCGCCCCGACCAGGATTCGAACCTGGGACCTCTCGCTTAGGAGGCGAGCGCTCTATCCCCTGAGCTACCGGGGCACGCGGGACAAAGTCTAACTCAACCCGGCAGTGTCTCCGCAGTGAATGTCGCAGACGATTTTCCCGGCCATAGCAGGATAACCAGTGATGGCGCGATGACCCCTGAACGCTTTCGCACGATGAAGGCCGCTCTGTCGCGCCGCCAGCCGGACCTGACCGTGCTGGCGGACGACGTCCACAAGCCGCACAACATCGCCGCACTGCTGAGGACCTGCGATGCGGTCGGCATCCTGGAGATTCACGCGGTCGGGTCCGCTAGCGGATTTAAGCGGGCACGGGGGATTTCCGGGGGCACGGCACCCCGCGTCGGCGCCCAAATGCATGGTGCCCTCATACCCGCCATTCACACCCTTAAATCCTCTGGTTTTCAAATTATTGCAGCACATTTAACAGGTGCAGCCGTAGATTACCGAAACGTGGATTACACCCCTCCCACCGTGCTGCTCCTGGGCTCGGAACTCCGCGGCGTGTCGGCAGAGGCCGCTGCCCTGGCCGATCACCACGCCAGCCTGCCCATGCGCGGACTGGCGACGTCCCTCAACGTGTCGGTAGCGGCGGCCCTCTTCCTCTACGAAGCGGCCCGCCAAAGGGAAGCAGCCGGTCTTTACACCATCTGCCGCCTGAGTGACGAGGTGTTTGCCCGCACACTTTTTGAATGGTGTCACCCGGACATTGCAGCCCGTTGCCGGGTGCGCGGCCTGCCCTACCCGCCGCTTACCGCAGACGGCGACATGGCCGCCAATCCATTCGCGTGACCTGGCGCCAGGTCAGGTTGCCGGCGGCGCAGCGGTTGCCAGCGGTACGGGGCGAGTGCCGTAGCGCACGCGCAGGGTCTTGACCCGCCCGTACCAGGGAATACTGACGATATAGAGATTGTCGTACTCCCCGTCAGCAAGATCGGGCACCCGCTTGCTGCCCTGGAACTCGGGGATCAGGTTCGGAATGGTCATGGCGTCCGCGACCACGAGCACGATCTCGCCCTTGTACTTCTTGAGAATCCTTTTGGCGAGAGCGTCGGGATCGGTGATAGCGACTTCCTGCACCGGCAAGTTGATACGGCGCGCGAGTGGCTCCGCCGTCTCCCGGTAGGCTTTGCCGGGAGCGACGAGAATGGCCTTGAGGGGCCGGTCAACGTCCACTTCGACGAGTACCCGGGCCAGCTCCTCGGCGCGAATCGCCCCTTGCGGGCTGAGATCGGGATCTTCGCCGATAGCGGCCACGACATCGGCGTGCCGGACCACAATCACGGTTGTCGTGGCCTGGGACTCGAAGAAAAAGGCCATACCCAGGGCCAGCACCATGAATGCCGACACTGCACCTGCCCGTCTCTGGCGTCGCCGGCGACGCTTGGGATCCATGGCCACGAGACTATCGGGTCACGTTGCTCACTGGGCGGAGGCTGGCTGGCCGGAAGCTTCCTCGGCCGGACCCGCACGAAACTCAGCCTGAGTGAGCTGTCGGACTGTGGCAGCCGGAATGCTGACCCAGGCCCCCGACCTGGAGTCCCGGAACTCCACGACGCCCCGCCTTTCCCGCGACAGGTTGTCACTGTAGTAGACCCGGCCGGACGCAGTGTCAGTGATGGCGTAGTAAGGGCCCAGGCCCACAACCTGGGGTAACGAGCAGCCCCCGAGCACGAGCGGCGCGCAACAGACAAGGCTGGCCAGAAACCGGCGGTGGAAGGTCATGATCTGAGTACGCTCCTCAAGGGGACGCTGGCGGAGAGGGAGGGATTCGAACCCCCGGAACCTTGCGGTTCAACGGTTTTCAAGACCGCCGCATTCGACCGCTCTGCCACCTCTCCGATGGAAGTGGCGAATTGTCACCACCCAGGGACCGACATTCAAGCGCCGCGGAGCGTCAGAAGCAGGTCCGGAGAGGAAACTTTGGCCCGGCAGCGTGGTCTGATACCGTGACCACATCCAACCCCAAGGAGCACGTGCATGGCAGCAGACCGTAACTTGAGTGTCCTCCCGGCAGCCCAGGGTGGCACCACCGCCGACCACCCGTCTGAACTCACGACCAACCGGGTGCTGCGCAACACTTACCTGCTGCTGTCGGCCACCCTGTTGTTCAGCGCAGCAATGGCCGGGCTCGCGATGGCAATGGGCATGCCCTACCTGGGGCCGGTTGTGACCCTGGTTGGCTACTTTGGCCTGCTCTTCCTGACGTACCGGCTGAAGAACTCGGCTGCGGGCATCGGGGCGGTGTTCGCACTGACGGGCTTCATGGGGCTGACCCTCGGGCCGATGCTCAGTGCCTACCTGCAGTCGGTGCCCAACGGTGGCGAGCTGGTGATGACCAGCCTGGGCATCACGGGCGCGCTGTTTGCCGGCCTTAGCGCCTACGTCGTCAAGTCGCGCCGCGATATGAGCTTCATGGGCAGCTTCCTGACCGTGGGTCTGATTGGGCTGCTGGGCGTCATTGTCGTGGGACTCTTCGTGGACCTGTCCGCGTTTCAGATGGTGATCTCCACCGCGGTGGTCCTGTTGATGGCGGGCTGCATCCTTTACGAAACCAGCGCCATCATCAACGGTGGCCAGACCAACTACATTCTGGCGACGGTGAGCCTGTACGTGAGCCTCTTCAATATCTTCGTCAACCTGTTGGCGATCCTGGGGATAGGGCGCGACGAATGAGGCAGCCGGTGGGTATATTGAATCGCGCCTGAAGGCGCTCCTACGCGCTCCTACGGGCTAGCGGCAGCGTGGGCGGGTGTCCCTTCCGGCGCTCACCGGGTACTCCCGGTAGCCGGAAGGGATCCCGGCCAGGCTGCCGCGGGCTACAGGGGACGGGGAAGGGATCGCGCCGGGATGGGATCGCGCCTGAAGGCGCTCCTACGGGGGCAGGCCGAGGGCCCCGGGGTTCAGCAGGCGGTCCGGGTCGAGCAGGCGCTTCAGGTTCTCGACGAGGGCCCGGGTCTCCGGCTTGCGGCTCGCCAGGTAGGGGTAGTCCTTGCCCACCTGCAGGTGACTGGCGCCGTTGCGGCTGCAGAGCTCCTGGATGCGGCCTTTCAACTCCTTCACCAGCGCCCGGCCCTGGGGGTTGGCGGCGTGTTCCGGCACGTTCGGCAGCAGCGCCGCCGGGTACACGCGCCGGTGATAGATGCTGCGCTGGTCCTCCCACAGGAAGGTGGGCTCGTAGATAAACGCGTTCGTGCTGAAGAACATCAGCATGCGGGTGAGCTGCACCCGGTGTTGCCGCATCCGGTCCCGGTACTCGGCCACCAGTGCCTCGAATTCCCCGTGGTGCTTGAGCACGGCGGAGAACGGCAGCACGCCGTGCGTGGGCTTCCAGAGCTCACCGTTCGGCCCGAGTATCGGCGTGATCTCCATGAAGGGGTTGGCGTTGAAGTACGCGGGAATCGAGTTGGCCACCTCAGCCCCGTAGGTCGAGGCAATGGCGCGCACGCTGGCCAGCTTGAGCTTCGCTTCGGCAGGAGTCAGTCCCTCGGTGCCGAAATGCGCGGAATACACGGCATTCTTCAGGAAGTTGCGGCCGGCCACGCCCATGCGCATGACCTGCACGGCACCGTCCCAGGGATTCGGTGCCGACAGAAATACCGACCGGGCGGCGTCCAGCGGGCTGGCGGAGGCCATGGTCGTGAGCGCCGTCTTCTGCTGGCGCGGATCGAGGGCGAAATTCTGGGCCACGACCCCGAGACGGGCGATTTCCATCAGCGCCTTGAGGCAGTTCTCGCCGGTGGGAAAGCCGAAGGACCCGGCCGCAAAGCCCGCCGGCTTCTGCATCAGGCGCAGCGTCATGCGGGCCTTGACGCCCAGCGCTCCCGCATCGCCGACAAACAATCCCGTGAGATCCGGGCCGTAGTACCGGAAGAACGGCAGGCTGTTGCTCCCGCCGCCAGACCCGGTGGACAACATCTCGCCACTGGCGAGGATCACGTCCATCCCGAGCAGCGATTCGGCAGAGACGCCGTAGAGACCGGACCCGTAGTTCACCGCATAGTGGGACATGCCGCCGCCCACCGTGGCGGCGAGGCCCGAGAACGGCCCCCACATCGGGGTCCGCAGGCCCTGGGCGCTGACGGCGGCGTAAAGCTTTGCCCAGGTCACCCCGGGCTCGACGGTCACGTAAAGGTCTTCCGCGTTGATCTCGATGCGGGTCAGGCGGGACATATCGAGCGTCAGGGTGCCCGCCTTCACCGGCAGGTAAGCGTCGGTGTAGGACGCACCGCCGCCC
>JBBQJK010000211.1:0-5026 GCA_038325835.1 Gammaproteobacteria bacterium | reverse complement strand
GATCGGACTCGCGGCCTACCAAGTGCTCTTGCGGAGCGTGTTCGGCGGGGGACTTGCCTGGGCCGATGAAGCCCTCCGTCTGCTGGTCCTCTGGTCCGCCATGCTGGGCGCCGTTGCGGCCAGCAGGGACAATGTTCATCTCCGGATTGATCTCCTGTCCCGGTTTCTCCCGACGAACTGGCGGCGCGCCGCCGCAGTGGTGGTTGATCTGTTTGCTGCTGGCGTGTCGGCCACATTGGCCTGGTACTCCTGGCGCTTCGTTGCCGAGACCAGGGAGTTCGGCGATCAGGTCCTTGGCACATGGCCGGCCTGGGGCTTTCAGGCCATTCTCCCTGTCGCGTTCACGCTGATCGCCTACCGGTATCTGGCCGGATTACCTGGCCATTTCCGTCCCTCAAATCCGCCTGCCGGGCTGGATGCCACATGATTCTCACCAGCCTGGCGCTGGTGCTGCTGGCGGTGCTCGGCGCGCCACTGTTTGCGATCATCGGGGCGGGAGCACTACTCGGCTTTGCCCGGACCGGCGTGGACCTTACGGCCGTCCCAATTGAGATCTTTGGCATTGCCGAAACGCCGATTCTTCTTGCTATTCCGCTATTTACATTTGCGGGGTTCGTCCTCAGTGAAAGTCGGGCCGCTGCCCGGCTGGTGCGTCTCAGTGCAGCCCTGATCGGCTGGTTGCCAGGTGGCCTGGCGATGGTGGCGGTGGCCACGTGCTCGCTCTTCACTGCCTTTACCGGGGGCTCCGGTGTGACGATCATTGCCATCGGCGCCCTGCTGTTTCCGGCCCTTGTCCAGGCCGGCTACAGCGAGCGGTTCACTCTGGGCCTGGTGACTTCATCGGGCAGCCTTGGGTTGCTCTTTGCCCCGTCGCTGCCCCTGATTATTTACGGAATCATTGCTGAGGTGTCGATTGACTCCCTGTTTGTGGCGGGAGTGGTTCCAGGCATTCTCATGATGCTCGCCCTGGCGGCTTTCTGCCTCTGGCGCAACCGGGAAAACCGGCGGCCCATGGCCGAGTTCTCCTGGCGGGAGGTTCGGGGCGCGATTCGGGAGTCGATCTGGGAGTTGCCCTTGCCAGTGGTGGTTCTGGGCGGAATCTACAGCGGTTACTTTGCGGTTTCCGAGGCCGCGGCAGTAACGGTTGTCTACGTGCTAATCGTGGAACTGTTGATTTATAGGGAGGTCGCCTGGAGACGGTTACCGATGATCGTCAGGGATTCCATGGTTCTGGTCGGCGGCATACTGCTGATCCTCGGCATCTCCCTGGCATCGACCAATTACATGATCGATGCCCAGGTGCCGCAGCAATTGATTGAGGTGGTTACGCGGTACATCACGGATCAGACCAGTTTTCTGCTGCTGCTCATTGCCTTTCTCCTGCTTATCGGCTGCATCCTGCACATTTTCTCTGCCCTGGTCCTGGTGGTTCCACTGATGCTGCCAGTGGCGGCAAAGTACGGAGTTGATCCCATCCACCTGGGCATCATTTTCGTCGCCACGATGGAGCTCGGGTATCTGTTGCCACCGATCGGCCTTAATCTTTACATCTCGAGTTACCGGTTCAACAAGCCCGTTCTGGAGGTTTGCCTGGCTACGCTCCCATTCATTCTCATCCTGTTTGTGGCCGTCCTCCTGATCACGTTCGTCCCGGCCCTCTCGCTTGCATTTGTCCCCAGGTAACCCGGAGCTCCTCGAAAAATGAAACAGGCACTTGTTCTGCTGGCGACGTTAGTCATGACGGCGGGCTGCTCATCGGTGGCGTCGGAGGTCCCGCCCGGCAAGCCAGCCGAGTTCCTGCGACTGCCAGCAGGGTTTCGTGCCGAAATCCTCATCGATAACGTGCCCAACGCCCGCTCAATGGCCCTCGGTGAGGGGGGGACTCTCTTCGTGGGCACCATGTCCGGCGGTGTCGTGTATGCGGTGCGCAATGCGTTGCGGGCCAATCCCACGGTGGAGCGGTTTGCCGAAGGCCTGTCCATGCCCAATGGCGTGGCCGTCTACGAGGGGGCGCTGTATGTGGCAGAACAGAAACGCCTGATCCGGTATCCCAACGCGGAGGCAGCCCGGAAGGCGCCGGCCGCCGAGATAGTCGATCCTGCGTTGCCGTTCAAGGTGGTCCTCCATTCCTGGAAGTACCTGGCCGTTGGCCCGGACAACAAGCTGTACGTTTCCGTGGGTGCGCCTTGCAACGTGTGCGTTGAGCCTGGTTTCGGCGAGATTCTTCGCATGAATCCGGATGGCACCGGGAGGGAGGTCGTGGCGACAGGCGTGCGTAATGCGGTGGGCCTGACCTGGGATCCGGCTTCCGAAGACCTGTGGTTCACCGACAATGGTCGCGACATGCTGGGGGATGACACGCCACCCTGCGAGTTGAATCACGCGCCAAAGACTGGTCTCGACTTCGGGTTTCCCTATTGCCACGCTGGCACGATCCCGGACCCACAGTTCGGTTCGAAGGGCCGCTGCAGTGATGCGGTAGCTCCCGTCCAGAACCTTGGTCCTCATGTGGCCCCGCTGGCCCTGACGTTCTACACCGGCCGGATGTTTCCGTCGGAATATCGCGGGCAGATACTGATTGCTGAGCACGGCTCCTGGAACCGCAGCAAGGCCGCGGGCAAGACCGGTTACCGGGTTACTCTGGTCCGGCTGCAGGGCAATAAGGCCGTGGCCTACGAACCGTTCATTGAGGGCTGGCTCGCCGGTGATGAAGTCCTCGGCAGGCCCGTCGACCTGCTGGTTGCTCCGGATGGTTCGCTACTGGTCAGTGATGACAAGCGCGGAGTCATCTACCGCATAACCTACAAGGGCTAGCCGGGAGCAAGCCATGTTCATCCTGCGATTCTTTGGCAACCTGCTGCGGGCTATCTGGTATGGCCTGGACACTATTCGCAGGGTCCTCCATCTCATCCTGCTGCTGGTCATCTTCGGCGTCCTGCTCGCCGGGTCTGTGGGCCAGCCTGTTTCGGTGCCGTCATCAGCGGCCCTGGTGATCAATCCCACTGGTGTGCTGGTCGACCAACTCGAAGGCAGCCCCCTGGATCGCGCGCTCGCCGAGATTAGCGGTGACGTCCCGCCGCAGACGTTGTTACGCGACGTAACCGGCAGCCTTGACAGGGCAGTGAGTGACGACCGCATCAAAGCGGTCGTTCTCGATCTTGATGGCCTCGAGGCCGGTAGCGGACTTGCGAAGTTACAGGCCATCGCTGTCGGGGTCCAGAAGGTGCGGGCAGCCGGCAAGAAAGTCATTGCCATCGGCGACGGGTATACCCGGGATCAGTTTTACCTGGCTTCCCAGGCTGACGAGGTCATCATGAACCCACTGGGACTGGTCTATATCGAGGGCTACGAGTACTACCGCACGTTCTTCCGTAGCGCCCTCGAAAGCCTCCAGGTAGACCTGAATGTCTTTCGCGTGGGGGAGTTCAAGTCCTTCGTCGAACCGTATGTACGCGATGACATGTCTGCGGAAGATAAACAGTCCAGCAAGGTCTGGCTGGACGGGCTTTGGGCCGCCTGGGAGCGGGATGTGACGGCAGCTCGGAAACTCGCCCCGGGGGCTCTGCAGTCCTATGCGGACGACCTGGCCAGCCGCCTGGAGGCGGAGCAGGGTAATGCTGCGAGGGCTGCTGTCTCAGCGCGACTTGTCGACAGGCTGATGAGTCGTCCGGAGGTTGATGTCTACCTGGCTGACCTGGTGGGCGACAGCGAGGCTGACGACGGCAGCTTCACTGCCATCGACTTCAGTTCCTACGAGCGAGCCACAGGTATCGAGCAGAGCCTGCAGGATGGAGGTGGCCGCGACAGGGTGGCAGTCATTGTGGCTTCCGGCGAGATCATTGATGGTGAAGCCGCACCCGGGGTCGTGGGTGGCGATACCCTGGCGGCCGAGATTCGCCGCGCCAGGTTCGACGACTCAGTGGCGGCGGTCGTACTGCAGATAGACAGCCCCGGGGGGAGCATGTTTGCTTCCGAGGTCATCTTTGCCGAACTGGAAGCGCTCAAGGCCGATGGCAAGCCGCTGGTCGCTTCGATGAGCAGCGTTGCCGCTTCCGGTGGGTACTACATCGCGATGGCTGCCGACGAAATCTGGGCCAGTAACACGACAATTACGGGCTCCATCGGGGTTGGCGCCCTGGTGCCCACGGTACCGCGTACTCTCGCCAGGCTCGGTGTCCACGTCGATGGCTTCGGCACTACGCGCCTCGCCGGGCAGCTTCGTCTGGACCGTCCGCTCGGTGACGACGCCCGCCGCATCCTCACCGCCAGCGTTGAGGACGCCTACCGGGTTTTCGTGCGCAAGGTGGCAGCGGCTCGAGGTCTGACTTATGAGCAGGCCGACAGTATCGCCCGGGGCCGTGTGTGGATCGGGGCAGATGCCCGGGAGCGGGGTCTCGTGGACAAAATCGGAGGTATCGATGAGGCCGTGGCAGCAGCAGCTGCCCTGGCCGGGCTGGAGGGGACTGACTACGGGCGACTTTACATGGAGCCGGAGCAGAGCTTGTTGCAGCGACTTGCAGTCGAGATCGGTGCGCAGGGCGTGCGTATGGCCGGGCGACTGGGTCTGGGCGCCATGCTGTCGGGTTTGCGAGGCCACTCGGGCGGCATGGCCCGGGAGGTTCTGGCGCGCCTGGACAAAGAGTTGCAGCTGCTGGCGAGATTCAATGACCCCCGGGGGCTCTACACTCACTGTGACTGCATGGTGGAGTAGAGGGCGCGGCGGCATTCCCCAAAGCAGAGCCAGGTGTGATGGCTCAGGCCTGCTGGGGATCCACTCCGCGACGCGGATAGTCGAACACCAGGAGTTCTCCCCGGGCACCGTCAAGGTCAGACCAGCTCCCCAGTTCCACGCCTATGATCACGACGCCGGTGGTTGGAACGTTGTCTATCTGTGCGTCCGTCAGCTGGTTGGTGAGATCTGTCAGTCCGGGGTTGTGTCCGCAGACGATGATGTCCCTGAAACTGTCGTCCTGGCGGCCGAGCACCGCGATGATCTCAGCCGGCGTTGCGAGGTAGAGGTCTTCTT
>JBBQJK010000210.1:0-5034 GCA_038325835.1 Gammaproteobacteria bacterium | reverse complement strand
GGGCGACGATGTCAGGAAAGCCCGGCAGTTCCATCTTGTCGGAGTTGAGATCCTTCGCGAGCCCCATGACAATCTGGGCGGCGTTCACCTGCCTGCCACCGCCGACCGCGATGCCTGGGTCCACCCGGGCTACCTTGGGTTTGGTGCTTTCCGGGGCCAGGTCGCGACCCGCCTGGAGATCGTGGGTTAGTGCCATGGTGTTTCCCTGCCTTGGAGTGGCCAATATAGAGGCAGGCAAGAATCTCTACCGTGACCGGGTCCAGATTGTGGGGGCTCAAGGTCGGACCAAAGTAGGAATCCCGGCTACCCCTGCGCTACCCTGAGGGCGTGCTGGCCGAATACCTCAAAAGAATCCTGCAAGCCCGGGTCTACGACGTGGCGAGTGAAACGCCGCTGGAAGAAGCACCCCGGCTTTCCGCCCGTCTTGGCAACCGGATCCTGCTGAAACGCGAGGACCTCCAACCCGTTTTCTCCTACAAACTGCGCGGCGCCTACAACAAGCTCGCGCAGCTGACGCCCGGGGAACGGGCGGCGGGCGTGATTTGCAGTTCGGCCGGGAACCACGGTCAGGGGGTCGCACTGGCCGCCAGGGCCCTGGGTGTCCGGGCGCTGGTGGTGATGCCGGTCACCACCCCCACCATCAAGATCGATGCGGTCCGGGCCCTGGGCGCAGAGGTAGTCCTCTACGGGATCACCTACGACGATGCGTATGCCCGGGCTCAGGAACTCGTGGCAGCCGACGGGCTGACGTTCGTGCACCCCTTCGACGATCCGGCCATCATCGCGGGCCAGGGGACCGTGGGCATGGAGATCCTGCGCCAGCAGCGCGGCGCCATCGATGCCGTCTTTGTCCCTGTCGGCGGTGGCGGCCTCATCAGTGGCATCGGGCTGTATGTGAAAGCCCTGCACCCGGAGATCCGGGTGATCGGCGTGGAGCCGGAGGAATCACCCACGATGCACACGGCGCTCGCCGCCGGGCGGCCCGTCCGGCTGGAGCGCGTCGGGATCTTCGTCGACGGCGTCGCGGTACGCCAGGCGGGTGAGGAGACCTTTCGGGTCTGCCAGCAGGTCGTCGACGACATCATCCTGGTCACCAATGACGAGGTCTGCGCCGCAATCCGGGATGTTTTCGAGGACACGAGGGCCATCATGGAACCGGCCGGTGCACTCGCGGTGGCCGGCATGAAGCGCTACGTGACCGCCACCGGCTGCCGCGACCGGACCCTGGTGGCGGTGAACAGCGGGGCAAACATGAACTTTGACCGGCTGCGCTATATCGCCGAGCGGGCCGGCATCGGCGAACACCGGGAGGCACTACTCGCGGTGCAGATCCCTGAGCAGCCCGGCAGTTTCCGCACCTTCTGCGAGACCATCGGCAACCGTTACATCACCGAGTTCAACTACCGGTACAGCGATCCGGCGCGGGCCCGCATCTTTGTCGGCGTTGGCCTGACCGGCGGGCTGGCGGAGCGGGCGCAGCTCATCACCACGCTAAGGGACCTGGGATTTCCGGTTTCCGACCTGAGCGACGACGAAGTGGCGAAGCTGCACGTGCGGCACATGGTGGGCGGCCTCGCCCCGGGACTGAAGAACGAGCGCCTCTACCGCTTCGAGTTCCCGGAGCTGCCAGGCGCCCTGCTGGAATTCCTCCGGGCCTTTGGCAGCCGGTGGAACATCAGTCTCTTTCACTACACCAATCCCGGCTCGGACTTTGGCCGGGTGCTGGCTGGCATTCAGGTGCCGGATCAGGAGATGGCGGACTTTCTGGCGCACCTCAGGTCCACCGGCTATGAGTTCTGGGACGAGAGCGGGAACTCGACGTACCGGATGTTTCTGGCGGCGGAGTGACTCCCGTCAGGCCTGCAGCCCCCGTGGGCGCATCAGCAGCCAGATGCCGAACACCATGATCGCGAGATTTGCGGCAGAAATGAGGAAGAAGGGGGCGCCCTTGCCGACCGAGTCGTACAGCCAGCCACCCACGGAGGTGGTGAACAGGATACCGAGGGAGGCGCAGATACCCGCGATACCGAACACAGCGCCACGCACCTCGGTGGGCGCTTCCTGGCCCAGGACCGTCTGACTTGCAAGGATGGCTGCAACCTGCCCGAGACCGAGGAGAATCGCTACCGGGATGATGGCCGAACTGGTGGGATCACCCACCAGCCCGCCCGCGAAGTAGCCGATGCCGGCAATCAGCATGGCCACAACGCCGGCCGTGATGCGATTGACGCGATCAAGTAACAGGCCGAAGACGACAGCAAACAGCAGGCCGGCGGTGCTCGCAACGACGTAGGGCTTGGTAGCCAGGGCGACTGCCTCGCCGACGCTGAGCCCCTGGGCGATGGCGGTCTGCTGCAGGCGTGCCGAGAAGAATGTGCCGAGCACGATGCGATCGGCGTAGGACACGAACTGAAGCAGGCAGGCGAACCAGATGCGTGGATTCGCCCGGGCAGCGGCGAGCCCCCGTTGAAGCAGCACCGTGAGTGGCTCGGACGCACCAATCCTGCTCGGGGTTCCGCGCTTGAGTCCCACCCAGCAGACCAGCGCCGTCAGCAGGCACAGGCCAGCGGCAATCCCCAGGGTGATCCGTCCCGCCAGGATGGCATCCACGCCGGACTCGGCCAGCCGCTGTGGAACCCGGCCCAGCACGAGCACGGCAAGCGCTGCACCAAGCCCCTGGCAGAACCCGGTAATGCCGACCAGCAGTCCCCGGGACTCCTCCTTCGGCGTGTCCGCCAGCACCGTGGAGAGCATGCAGCCGACCGCCGAGACGCCTACCGAGTAAAAGAGCGCGCAGCCAAGCAACTGGGGCAAGGTGCGCGCCAGCGGATAGAGAAAGAAACCGGCGGCTATCCAGACCAGGCCGATGGCATACACGGGCCGCCGGCCGATCTTGTCAGCCAGCGCGCCGAAGGGCGCCACCAGGAGGATGGCGATCAGTTCGTTGCTGAACCCGAGCAGGCCCAGAACGCGCCCCTGAGAGTCCTGCGGTACCTGCAGATTGGCGTTGAGCAGGTAGGGCTGGATGAAGTTGACGAAAGCCAGCATGCCGACCGTGATGAAGGCGGCAAACAGGTACGTGGCCGCATTCATCGGCGTATAGCCGGGTGCAAGCACGACAGGCCCGAAGCGACGATAGACGGGAACGTTCAGGAAGAGGCGCGCTCAGGATGACGTCGCCGGGCGATGTGGGCAGCCGTGGCAATGATCACGGCGCAGATGATCGGCTCGCCGATGTTGCCGAAGATCCCGCCAGTGGGCCCGAACGGCACCGCGAAGAATGTCAGTGCCCCGAGCGAGCCGAGTGTCAGCCACTTCCAGCCAATTTTGATCCAGAGATAGACCCCGAAGAGAATCATCATGGCCGTCATCGTCAGGGCCGGGATCGGCGGTATGGACTTGCCCGCACCAATCTCAGCCGTCGGGCTGCAGGCCGTAAAGGCCGAGATGCTGGTGGTGTAGCGCAGCGTATCGGCGAAACACGACGGATAGAACGTGGACTGGGAGAACAACCACAGGTCGTGCAGGATGAAATAGACGGCCAGTGTGCAGAATGCGCCCATCACGAGCTTCGACTGGGCCCAGAGAAACCCGGCTTCACGAGCCATCGCCCCGAGCGCGATGAAAGTCATGGGCAAGGCAATGTAGTGCCCCAGGAAGCGCCCCGTATTCAGGCCCAGCAGCAGTGCACCCTCGCCCAGCGTGCCGCCGATGCCGATAACAAAGTTGTCGTACCACAGGAGAGTCAGCGGGATGGTGGCAAAGATCAGGCCGTTCGTCCGGTAACGAAGGCACAGGCGCGCCGCCCAGACGAGGACCGCGAAATCCAGAAGTGCGATGCCCATGAAGGCGAGGGAATACATTTGAACTCCGATAGTCTGAACGTGGAGGCGGTGACGGATAGTAAGGGAACCCTTGGAAGGCAACCAGTTGCAGGGGGCAATTGCGCACGCCATTCTGGCTGGTCGGCCACTGCGTGCACCTGCTTCAGACAATCCAGTCTTCCGCCACCAGTCGGCAAGCTGCACGCTGCGTTTCAGCAGAACCAAAGGGAAGGCCTGGAAGTAAATCCAGCAAGCGCTGCGTCAGTTCCTCATCTCTCGTTCCGGGCGTCAGCGCAAAACCCTCGAAAGTCGTCGCTTTCCCCACCTCCCCAGACCTCACCGCCCGCGCCAGGATGGCGGCATGCCCGCTCAGATCCGCTCCCGCCTGCGCCTCCAGGGCGAGATTCATCATGTCGCACTCCGTGGGCATCGTGGTCGGCCACTCTTCAGGGCGAACGGGGACCGGGAGGCCCTGGAGCGCATCGTCGGCGACCTCCTCGTGGAATTCACGGCGCGAACTCACGCCTACTGCTGGATGACCAACCACCTGCATCTCGTGGTCGAGATCGCGCCCGAGCTGGTGGACAGCTTTCAATGCGACCTGATCGCCCGATACTCCCTCCACAGGAACGCGGTTGCGGCCGCAGATGGCCCGCTCTTCGACCCTGCGGAGCGCGCTTTCCGGGTGAATGCCGACGCTTACCTGCTGCAACTCATCCGCTACGTCCATCTGAACCCGGTCCGGGCCGGACTGGTCAGGGACGCCGCAGACTACCCCTGGTCCGGGCACCGGACCTATCTCGGCTGCGGCGGGCCCACCTGGCTGTCCACGGATCTGGCGTTTCGCCTCCTCGGTGGCGACCTCCTCCGGGCCGCCGCGGCCTACAGGGTCTTCGTCGCGCCCGTCAGCACGCGGGTGAACCGGGAGACGCTCGTCAGCTCGCTGTCCTATCCCGGGCGATACTGAGGTCTCGTGTGCCGTAGTATTTCCCCATGGCTACCCCGAGAGGCTCCACCATCCGCCGCGCCCTCCCCGGCGACGCGTTAAACCTGGCGAACCTCGCCCGGGACACCTTCGTGGAGACCTTTGGTTATCTGTACCGGCCTGAGGACCTGGGTGCGTTTCTCGAGACCTCCCAGTCCGTGGCCGCCTACGCGCCCCTGCTCAATGATGCGCGCGTGGGCATCTGGGTTGCGGAAGACCCGCACC
>JBBQJK010000209.1:0-5040 GCA_038325835.1 Gammaproteobacteria bacterium | reverse complement strand
CAGCCCCCGGCCGGCAACACCCTGGCGCTGCACCCGGAAAAGCACCGCGTGGCCTTCGAGCGCCTGCGGCATTACCGCTTTCGCCGGAACCAGTCCTGCTAGTGGCTACCATTCCTGAAGCGGGCCGCCAACGTGTCCTGCTCGTTGGCCAGGCGGTTTACGACTCCGTCGTCGACTCCTATCGCCGGGCACTGTCCCCCTATTACGACGTGGAAGTCTGCGATCCCTACGCCGTGCTCGGGCCACTGGGCGACCGGCTTGGGCACGTCTGGGCGGGGAGAGCGGCTGAGGCCACCAAGTTGTTGTCCCGGGCCTTCTTTCGCGAGCCGCTGGCCCTGTCCGAAGCGCGGCTCAAACGGGTGGCGAAGTCGTTCGCCCCCGATCTCGTTCTGGTTACCTGCATCGGCGACCTGCGCCCCGATGTGGTTGCTGGCTTGCGTGGTGGCAACAGTCAGGCAAAGGTCTTCGGCGTGTACTCCGACGCCATCGTGAACTTTGGTCGCGCGTACTTTTTTGCCTCGGACTACGACACCCTGTTTTTCAAGGACCACTACATCATCGATAAGCTCCGCACCAAGCTGGGCTGGAAGCACGTCTACTATCTGCCCCAGGCCTGCGACCGCCAGCTGCACCGGCCTGTGCCGCTGACGCCGGAAGATCTCGACCGGTATGGTTGCGACATAGCCCTCGCCGGCAACCCCTATCTTTTTCGTAATGAGAGCCTCCGCCCGCTGATCGGGCGCAACATGAAGATCTGGGGGCCGCCACCGCCGGTGTGGGTGCAGCACCCGGCGACCATCCATTTCACGGGCCGCTACGTGAGCGGCGTGGAAAAGTGCAAGGCCATGCTGGCGACCAAGATTGCCCTCAACCAGAATCACTACGCGGAGATTGCGGGTACCAACAAGAGGACTTTCGAAGTGGCCGCCATTGGAGCCTTTCAGCTGACCGACACGCCGGCCCTCCGGGATGTCTTCGACCCGGAGACCGAGGTTGCCTACTTTGATACCCAGCAGGAACTGCTCGAGCAGATTGACCACTTTCTGGGCGCTCCGGAGCAGCGGGCCGCGATGGCTGCCCGGGCCCAGCGGCGGGCGCACGCCGAGCACACGTACGAGCATCGGTGGACGGCCCACCTGGAGAGGCTGGGGCTGCGGCCACCGCCTGACTTTCCTGTGCAGCCAGAATCACTGAAAGTCCGGGCGTACTAGCCCGCTCTCACGTCCATGTGCGGGATTGTGTCTCTCTGGGATCCGTCGATCACCGGGCCTGAACGTCACCGGCTTGCCGGGCGCCTCAGTCAGGCGTTGTTTCACCGGGGGCCCGACGGGGGTGGTCAATGGGACGCGCAGGACGCGTCCGTTCCCCTGGTCATTGGCCACCGGCGTCTGGCTATTCGCGGGCTTGGCGAGCAGGGTGCCCAGCCCATGCAGGGCACGCACAGCGTGCTGTCTTTCAATGGCGAACTGTTTGGCGTGGCGGGAGTGCGCAGGGATCTGCTGGCGAAAGGCGTGGTCCTGCGGGGTTCCAGTGACACGGAAATTCTCCTGTGTGCCCTTGAGCAGTGGGGAATTCCCGGTGCGCTGGCGCGCCTGCAGGGCCAGTTCGCCTTCGTGTGGTGGACCCACGCCGAACAGAAGTTGTATCTGGTCCGGGACCGGGTCGGCATCCGGCCACTTTACTGGGCGCAGGTGGGGTCCCGGCTAGCCGTGGCTTCCGAGCAAAAGGCCCTGTTGCTGCTGCCTTGGGTCGACGCGTCCCCCGCCATCGACCCCATGCGGCGCTTCCTGGCGATGGGCCGCACGGACGACGTGCCCTTTGACACCCTGCTGGCGGGTGTCCGTAGTCTGCCTGCCGGACATTGGGCGTGCTGGGACGGTTCGGCACTGCACATTGCCCGTTACGACCGCATCGATGCGGCGCCGCCTGTGGCGTCCATTGACCAGCTGAGGCTTGAACTGGTTCGGGCCGTCGACGAGCAGTTGGTGTCCGACGTGCCGATCGGCGCCACGGTCTCGGGCGGGCTGGACTCGTCCACCGTGGTGGCTCTGGCTGACCAGGCGCGAGTGACTCGCAGTGACACCACCACGCTGCATCTATTTGCCTATCACGACGAGCGCGCTGAGCAGGATGAAAGCCTGTACCAGAAGGCGGTCATCAAGGCCGTACGGAGCCCAAGCCAGGCTCACTGGGTTTCGTCAAGTCCGGAACTCCTGGCGCAGCGTTTTGCACGCTACGTCCACCATCAGGAAGAACCCTACGGAGACGTGTCGAGCTACGCGGAGTTCTGTCTGGCGGAAGAGGCGCACAGCCACGGTGTCAAGGTTCTGCTCAGCGGCCTCGGTGGCGACGAGGTCTTTGTGGGGTACGTCTCGTTCTTCGGTCCGCTCGTTCTTGACCTGTTGCGCAAGGGGGACTTTGCAGCGCTGCGGCAGACGGCCCTGGTGGCACCGGAAGTGTTCGGCCGCCCGGGGACTGCCTGGCTGCCGTTTGCCGCGGCCGCTTATCACGCGTTGCCGGCGCGCCTGCGCAATGCCTGGTCGGCCGTGCGCAATGCCCGGTCTGCTGGACTGCGCACCGTGGACGTACTGGCGGGTGGGGCAGACGCCTGGCGAACCTGGCACCGGCACGACGGCAGGGGTCCGACCAACGCGGCCCTGCGGGGCGCGGTGGAGTCCTGGTGTATTCCCCGCTACCTCCTCCACAGCGATCGCATGGGACTGGCCCACGGTGTGGAAGGTCGCGTGCCCTTGCTGGACGATGGGGTTATCCGCACCGCGTTTGGCATCCCGCCTGCGCAGCGGGTGGGAGTGCATGGCCTGAAAGCCAGTCTGCGGCGGGCGGTCGGCGACCTGCTGCCCCGCGCCGTTGCGGAACGACGCTGGAAGCTCGGGTTTCATGCGCCGCTCAATGCCTATGTAAAGGCCCTCGAAGAGCCCTTGCGCGCGGGGCATCAGCTCACCTGCGAGATTCTCGGTGGTGGACCCGGATGGGACACACTGCCTCCTTCAGCACGCTGGACCTGGGGTGCCCTCGGGTCATACCTCCGCTGGGCCCGGGCACAGCAGGCCGCATAGGGACACGCTATGGTCGCATCAGTTGGAGTCATTGGGGCGGGGGTCATCTCCCGCACTGTTCACCTGCCCGTGCTGACGGCGATGACGGAGGCGCGGGTCGCGTGGGTAGCGGATGCCAACGATGCACAGGCAGCCGCCGTGGCTGCCGCCTTTGACGTGCCTCACGCACCGATCGCCACGCTCACCTCAGCTCTCGGCACCTGCGACGCTGTCCTGCTGGCGATCCCCATTGGCGTCCGGGCCGCTTATCTCCAGGAACTGGCCCGCCAGAACGTCGCGGTGCTCGTTGAAAAGCCCTTTGCCAGGAATCGTCGCGAGTTCGACGAGAATATCGCCCTCTTTCCCGAGCACCGCATTGCCTGCGGGTTCATGCGCCGCGCTTACGACTCAACGCTGCAGATGCAGCGGATCCTCCGGGAGGGCTGGTTCGGCCAGCCGTTGCGGGTGCGAATTTCGGAGGGTGGCCGCACGACGCGGACGGGCGCTGACCGGAGCTACTTTGACGATCCTGCCGCCGGGGGTGGGGGCATCCTGCTGGAACTCGGGTGCCACGCGCTCGACGTCGTGTTGTACCTGCTGGCGACGGAGGACCATGAGATCGTCAGCCAGCGAATGATTCTTGACGGGCATGCGGACCGGAAGGCTGAGGCCGAAGTTCTTCTTTATCCCGGATCCGGTCGGGGCGGTCAGCCGGTCGTACTCAACTATGTGTTCAGCTGGCTGGACTCCCAGGAGAACTACATCGATTTTGAGTTTCCGACGGCCCGGGTCCGCTTCGGGACGCAACCCAATGCGACGGTGCTCGTGTACGGGAAGAGCTCGGCCGCGAAAGGTCTGGAGTTTCTGCCCTCGGCAGGGGGTGTCTCCACAACCAATCAGGCCTTTTACAGGGAATGGCGGTGGTTGCTGGAGGGCCTGGCTACCGGGGTCCCTTCGCCCGTCGCTGCCCGCACGTGCCTGCGGGTCACCTCGCTGGTGGAGGATCTTTACGCTGTGGCCAGGCAATCCGCATGAAGATCGCCGTCCTCGGGGCCAATGGTCAGGTCGGGGCTGAAGTCAGTCTGCTGCTCAGCCGGACGGCCGGTATTGAGGTGGTGCCTGTCTGCCGGAATCGTTCCGGCTCCGCGTTCCTGCGGGCGCACGGCCTTCGTTGCCGGCACGGGCTGGCCGCTGATCCTGTCGAGGCGCGGGGTCTGCTGGGTGATTGCGATGTGATCGCCAACTTCGCGCTGGCGCTCGGGAGACCGCGCGAGGCCCGGGAGGCGAATCGCCGCCTGATCGAAGCTGCCGCCGCCGCTGCGAAACCTGGCAGCCGGATAGTCTTCTTCAGCACGCTTGCCGTGTACAACGATTTTGTGGAGGCGGGCACACCGCCGGCCAGCACGGCCTACGGCAAGGAAAAGCTCCGTGGGGAGCGTGAAGCGATGCGCGCCGGTCGTCGCCTTGGCCATGAGACCTGGGTGTTGCGCCTGGGCCATGTGTACGGTCAGCTCCAGGGCATTCGGGCCCAAATGAGGAATCTGGTGTGTTCCGGCCCGGTGGTCGTCCCGCGCGGCGGTTCGCTCGGCTCCAACGTCACTCACACGGTCACGATCGTCGATGCGCTGCTGAAAATTGGTCAGGGTAAGGAGAACCCCGGCGTCTACGATTTGCTGTCCTTTCCTTCCTGGTCATGGAACGACGTGCTGCTCCATGAGGCGCGGACCGCCGGCGTTGACCTGCAACGAGCCTCGCCCGACACCGATCCCTTTGATTCGGCCCGGATGGGAGTGACCGGGCGTGTTCGTCAGGAATTGCGACGACGGGTCGGTGCTCTTCTGGGGTCGCCGAGGGTGCGGGAAATTGGCCTCACCTGGATCGCGTACCTGCCGGAGGCGATCAACTTCCAGTTGCAGTCCCGCCATTTCCGACGCCGGGCGGTCAGCGATATTGCCCGATTGAATCATCGGCCCGTCTCACATCA
>JBBQJK010000208.1:0-5060 GCA_038325835.1 Gammaproteobacteria bacterium | reverse complement strand
GGGTGCAGGGCATCCGGACCACATCGATCCGGACCACTTCGTGCGCTGGATTTTCCCCAGACTTGTGCAGCACCGGCGCCCCCGCTATGAGGCCCTGGCCGACCAGTACGGCTATACCGTGGAGGCCCGGGACATCCCGGACATTCGCGACGAACAGGACTTTCTGCAACTGGTCGTTGGCGCCATCCAGCGGCGCGGCAACAGGTGAGCTTCTACTCCAGCCAGCTGATGCCCCGCCTGATTGGCGCGGGCAGGACCGCGCTGCATTGCCTGGCATTTCAGCGGTCAGGCCGTGGCAGAATAGTCCGGATCGCACCCCGCCTTTTGAGCAAGAAACCGCAATAACTTCGGCCGCTTCAGCGAGTACTCCAGATGGATACGACCAAGGGGCAACGCCCCCTCGATGGCTACCGCGTCCTCGAAATGGGCCAGTTGCTCGCAGGCCCGTTCGCGGCGAGCATGCTGGCCTACTTTGGTGCGGAGGTCATCAAGATAGAGCCCCCCGGGGAGGGTGATCCGATCCGCACCTGGCGAGTCATGAAGGACGGCGTCTCCCTCTGGTGGCACAGCCTGGGTCGCAACAAGAAGTCCGTGACTCTGGATCTGCGCACGCCCAAGGGTCGCGCCATAGCCCGTGAACTCGCCCTGAAGTCCGATGTACTGATCGAGAACTTTCGCCCCGGCACGCTGGAGAAATGGGGCCTGGGCCCCGCCGACCTGTGGCCGGAGAATCCCGGGCTCGTCTACGGCCGGATTTCCGGCTACGGTCAGAACGGCCCCTACGCCACCAAGCCCGGCTTTGCCTCGGTCTGTGAAGGTGTCGGAGGGTTTCGTTACGTGAATGGCTTTCCAGGCGACGCACCCGTCCGGCCGAATCTGAGCATAGGCGACACCCTGGCGGGCATTCATTGCGTGATCGGCGTGCTGCTGGCCTGTATTCAGCGGTCGCGAGACCCTCAGAAGCGGGGCCAGGTCATCGACGCAGCCCTCTACGAGTCCGTATTTAACCTGATGGAAGGCGTCGTGCCGGAGTACTCCGGGGCGGGCGTGATTCGCGAACCCTCGGGGTCAACACTGACCGGCATCGTTCCGACCAACACCTACCGGTGCAAGGACGGCAAGTTCGTCATCATCGGCGGGAATGGCGACTCCATCTACAAGCGCCTGATGCAGGCTATCAACCGCTCCGAGCTGGCCGATGATCCCCGCATGGCAAACAACGCAGGACGGGTTGTCCATGAAAAGGAACTCGACGCAGCCATTGGCCAATGGACCCACTCGCTGACGGCTGCTGGCGTGCTCGAGATCCTCGGCAAGGCGGATGTGCCGTCGGGCCCCATCTACAGTGTTGCGGACATGTTCACGGACCCTCACTTCAACGCCAGGGGCCTCTTCGAGGAGGTTCAGGTCAACGGCCAGCCCCTGAAGATTCCAGCAATGATGCCGTTCCTGAGCGCCACGCCAGGTCGCACGGACTGGCCGGGGCCCACCGTAGGGGCACACAATGCCGAGGTGCTTGGCGATCTGCTGGGCTACAAGCCGGACGAGATTACGACGCTGTCCCGGGACGGCGTGATCTGACGGGATCCCAGTAGCAGCTCCGGCAGGTACCGGAGATCGGCAAGCAGCCGGTGCGCCCCCGCAGCAGACAGCAAAGCAGAGTCTCCAGCGCCAGTCAGAACGCCGACCGCATACAGTCCCGCCGCGTGACTGGCGCGCACATCGGCGACCGTATCGCCGATGTAGGCGCTTTCGGCGGGCTCTACTCCCATCCGGTCCAGACAGAGCAGCAACCCTTCCGGGTCCGGCTTCCGGTGCACGACGTCTTTCGCGGTAACCACCTGCTCGAAAAGGTCCAGGAGCCCGGACTGCTCGAGGGGCCGGAACGACTCACCGTGGGATGCCGTGCAGATACCCAGACGGACGCCGGCAGCTTTCAGAGTGGCGAGCATCGCACCAGTTTCGGGATACAAGAGGACTGAGTCAGCGAGGATCGCCGGCCAATGGGCCAGAGTGTCCCGGCGGAGTTTTGCCATGAGTTCAAGATCACCGCGAGACTCCAGGGGAACCACCAGATCCCAGAACGGATCCCCGAAGTTCATCGCTGCTCTAACCGCTTCCTGGGACACGAACCAGCCGTAAGGCTCGACCGCCCGTTGGGCTGCCAGCCGGTAGCCCGCGATGGAGTTGACCAGAGTCCCGTCCACATCGAACAGTACGGCGCGCAGGCTCGGGACGGGGACGGTGTGCAGGGTCACCGTGTCGCCATCAGCAACCCGGAGCGACTGCCGCAGCGGAACGGCGGCGAGGACTTCGATCTGGTCCGGGGCATAGCCCGGCACTTCGGGTAGCAGAATTCCTGCCGTTACCGGGCGTTGGCCCGGCACTGACGCGAGCACGGGATAGCACCGGGCTGCGCAGTCGCCAGGCCGTTCCGGTGCAATGGCCAAACCCGGCTGCAGGGAGAGCGCCTGCCACTCGGCGAGTCCGTCGCGATCCAGACCGAGATTGAGGGTGCCTGGATAAGGATCCATGCCCAGCGTTCTCCGGAACTGCTGGTGCGCCCAAGGCAACGAGGTAAAACCGGCTGCTTGGCCAAGGCCAGTCCTGACGACTCCAGCGACGCTCCGACTCATGGTCCTGCGCTCCGTGCAGTGGTGAGCAGGCCCATGACGACGGCGATAGCCCGGCGGCGGCTGCTAGAATTACGTTTTACACGGGATGAGGGACTGAATTCCATGAAGATTGCAATCGTTGGCGCCGCCTACACGGGCATGGCTGCTGCACGCTACTTCAAGTCCCAAGGGCACGAGGTTCGGGTCACCACGACGCGAGCAGACCGGGCTGCCGAACTGTCCGCCGTGGCGCATCAGGTAGTTGTTACCAAAGGCAGTGACGTCGCCGGGATAAAAAAGCTGATCGACGGTTGCGACGCCGTCGTGCTCACCATGGCCGGTGGCCTGGGCTTCAAGGATGGTAAACCCTTCATGGACCCCGTGGCCTACCGGGACTCGTATGTTGGCACCGCTGACGGCCTGATTGGCGCCCTGGCGTCAGCCCCGAAGCTGCGGCAGATCGTTTTCTGCAGTTCACTGAATGCCTACGGCGATGCGTATGGGGTCACTCCTGTCATCGAGACGACGCCCCCCAATGCGGCATCTCCGGCGGCGCAGGTGTTCATCGAAACCGAACAGAAGCTGGCAGCACTGGGCACTGATTCGCTGCGCATAGTGAATTTCCGCACCGGCACGATCTATGGTCCCGGTCGGGAACACCGGAACGAACTGCGGCACATTGCCGGCAAGCAGATTCCCTTCGACGGCAAGTCCGACGCCATGCTCATTCACCGGGATGACGTGGTCCGCGGCATTGCGTTTGCCATTGAGAAACAGCTGTCAGGCCTGTTTAACCTGTTCAACGACATTCCGGAGAACAAGGAAGACTTTTTCGCCAGGGTCGCCAAGCGCGAAGGTCTGGAGCCGGTCATCTGGCTCGGCGTCGTCAAGGGCCCCAAAGGCGTCTCGAACGCGCGCATCAAGGGCACCGGGTTCACCTTCGCCGATCCGGTGGGTGCACGGGAGGGTGACGACCTGCTTGCCCCGTGAGGGTCCTGCCCGCAACGGCGGTCTTTGCCAGTCGTGACTTTGGCTTGTATCTGGCGGCGCGGTTTCTTTCCGCGCTGGCCATCCAGATGCAGAACGTGGCAATCGGCTGGCTGGTGTATGACCTGACCCGGGACCCCTTCGCCCTGGGCCTGGTCGGTCTGGCCTCGTTCCTGCCGGCGGTAGCCCTGGCGCTCGTTACCGGCCACACCGCCGACCAGTACGACCGCCGGGGTATTCTGGTGCTCTGCTACCTGGTAACGCTGATCACCGGGCTGGGACTGCTGGGGATTGCCGTCTCCGGCTCCGGTCAAACCAGTCTCATCTACGGACTGCTTCTGGTCTTTGGCATCAGCAGGGCCTTTGCGAATCCCGCCGGCCAAGCCCTGGTCCCTAACCTGGTGCCGCCAGAACAACTGGGCAACGCGATCGCCTGGAATTCTACAGCGTGGCAAACCGCGACGATCGCAGGTCCCGCCCTGGGGGGGTTGCTCTATTACCTCGGCGCGTCCGTGGCCTTCGGTGCGGCGGCACTCTGCTTTCTGGTCTGTTGCCTGCTCTTCGGCCTCATCCGCAGTCGGCCCCAACCACCACCCAGCGAAATGTCCTGGGAAACACTCCTGGCCGGCATTCGCTTTATCCGCTCAAGGTCCGCCATCTTTGGCGCCATCTCCCTCGATCTCTTCGCCGTGCTGCTTGGCGGGGCCACTGCCCTGCTCCCGATCTATGCGCGGGATATCCTTGATGCGGGGCCGGGAGGCCTGGGTCTCATGCGCAGCATGCCAGCCGTGGGGGCCTTGCTGGTGGCGCTCTGGCTGGCTCAGCGACCGCTGCAATCCCGGAGCGGCCTGCGGATGTTTCAGGGCGTCGCGCTCTTCGGTATCGCCACCATCGGTTTCGGCCTCTCCACCAGCCTGATCCTGTCCTGCGTGTGCCTGTTCGTTCTGGGGGCCGCTGACATGATCAGTGTTTTCGTTCGCTCCACACTGGTGCAGTTCGACACGCCGGATGCCATGCGCGGCCGCGTGGCAGCGGTAAATTCGGTATTCATCGGCGCCTCGAACGAGTTGGGGGAGTTCGAGTCGGGCGCCATGGCGGCGGCCATTGGCACGGTGCCGGCTGTGGTCGTCGGTGGGGTGGGAACCCTGGCAGTCTGTGGCCTCTGGATGCGCTGGTTCCCGGAACTCCGCTACCGGGACCGCCTGACCAACTGACCCGGATCCAGCCACCGCAGACCCAGTCTCCGCAGACCCAGTCTCCGGAACGCGAGCCGACTCGCGAGGGCCAGCCCGCCCAGGAGTAGCTTCTGGCTCCGGCTGCGTCCCAGCAGCAGGGCGGCCAGCACTCCACCAGCCACCAGCACGGGAGGGGTGGCCACGCGACGCAGAATTCGCACTCCCCGATCCACGCCGGCAAACACCCCCTCAATTTCCTCCAGGTGGCTCCGCCACTCCAACC
>JBBQJK010000207.1:0-5066 GCA_038325835.1 Gammaproteobacteria bacterium | reverse complement strand
CTTCATTGATCTCGACACCCTGGGCCCCATGGCCCTGCCGCTCGAACTCGGTGATGCCTTTCGCTCCTGGTGCAATCCGGCCGGGGAGGATCACCGGCAATCCGGGTTCGCGCTGGACCTGTTCACGCCTGCCGTGGGGGGCTATGCCGAGGTGGCCACGGGCTGGATTACGCCGGAGGAGTCGGGCGCCATCGTGGCGGGAACCCTGACCATCTACGTGGAACTCGCCGCACGCTTTTGCGCCGACGCGCTTCGGGAAAGCTACTTTGGCTGGGACCCGCAGCGCTTTCCCACCCGCAGCGCCCACAACCAGGCACGGGCGGCGAACCAGCTGACTGCCGCGCGCTCCCTCTGGGATCTGCGCGGCGCGGCCGAGGAAGTGGTGCGGAGGGCGTTCGCCTCAGGCTGACGGAGCGCTGTGGTGCGCTGCGAGAAACTGCAGAGTAAGTGACCTTGGCGGCGTCGTTGATATGGGTACCCATATCCGGTAGTCTGCCACCTGTGAAGACCACTCTCGACATCTCCGATCCGCTGTTCAGGCAGGCCAAAGCCACTGCAAGCCGCGAAGGCATTACGGTGCGCGCTCTCGTGGAGCGCGGCCTGCGTCTGGCCCTCAGCGAAACGCGCGCTCGTGCCAGTTTCCGGTTGCGGATTGCGTCCGTTCCAGGCAAGGGCCTACAGACCGAAGCGGCACAGCTCTCCTGGGAGCAATTGCGTGCCCTGACTTACGAGGGGCGCGGTGGATGATCGCGGTCGACACAAATATTCTTGTCTACGCACATCGCCGGGACGCCACTGCACATGCGCCCGCGGCGGCAGTGCTGGGCAATCTGGCTGAAGGCAGAGCGGCCTGGGCCATTCCCTGGCCTTGCGTGCACGAGTTTCTAGCCATCGTCACGCATGCACGCATCTTCAATCCCCCCAGCACGCTCAAAGAAGCCTGCAATCAGGTGGAGGCATGGCTTGAATCACCACTGCTAGTTTTGCTGGGAGAAGACGAGGGCTATTGGCTCGTGCTAAAGGACACACTGGAAAACGCCAGAGTATCCGGCCCCAAAGTGCACGATGCGCGCGTGGCGGCCCTGTGCCTCCATCACGGCGTGAAAGAGTTGTGGTCCGCGGACCGCGATTTCAAACACTTCCCGGAACTGTCAGTACAAAATCCATTGCTCAGCGAGACCGGGCCGGCCTGATTTCCAGCTGCCGCTCAGGCTGAAGCTGAGACCGACGTTGCAGCCCGTCCCCAGCCTTCCGCCTCCCGGACGCTCGCCCGGTAGTAGGGGAGATGCAGCGCCAGGAACGTCAGGCCCATGACGCTGGCGCCTCCGCAGACAATCGAGAGTGACCAGCGCAGTGCCGCGTCATCCCCAAAGCCGAAGTCAGTGACGAGGCCCACGGCGGTCGGACCCAGCAGCCCGAGGATATTGATCACAAAGTAGTAGAGCGCGGTCGTCTGCGCCCGCATCTGGTTCGGCGCGATCATCTGCAGGGCCGCGGCACCCGTCGCTGTCACCCAGGCGCCGCCGATGGAGACGGGGACGAGCAGGACGAGGGCCAGCTGGCCCGTGGGCATCAGCGGCGTGAGAATCGACGCCGGGATCAGGAAGACCGCAGCGCCGAAGACGCAGGTGCGCATCAGTGCGTCCTGGTACCCCCGCTCCCGCAGGCGTTCCGCGACCCAGCCGCTGGCCAGGACGCCGAGCGGTCCCGCGGTGAGCGTAATGATCCCGTAGCCCAGGCTGATCTCGGGGATGGTCCAGCCCCAGGTCCGGACGAACATGCTGGGCACCCAGAAGAAGTAGTTGTAGCCGAGGATCGTCACCACCGACATACCGAGAAAATGCGTCAGGTAGGTGCGCCAGCGCTGCCCCAGGTACGCCAGAGTCTGTCTGACGGTGAGGTTTTCCGTAATCCGGCCGTCGGCCAGCTGGATCTGCAAACGGTCCCGGCGGACGGGTTCCCGCACCGTCAGCATGAGCAGGGCGATCAGCAGGCCAGGCAGCCCGACCAGGATAAACACCGTCTGCCAGGCGCGGAGTTGCCCGATCCCGGGCACGTCGAGTGGCGGCGCGGAGGCCACCCAGGCAATCAGCTGGCCGCCGAAGATCAGCGCGACGCCCACGCCCAGCGACACGCCCATGTTGTAGAAGGTCAGGGCCCTGCCGCGGGTTTTCCGGGGAAAGTAGTCACTGATCAGGGAGAGGGCTGCCGGATTCAGCGCCGCTTCTCCGACGCCAACGCCGACCCGGGCCAGAAAGAGCTGACCGAAGTTGCGCGCCAGGCCGCACATCGCCGTCATCAGGCACCAGATGGTCACGCCGGCCGCAATGATGCCGCGCCGGCTGAACCGGTCCGCAGCCCTGCCAATGGGCAGCCCCAGGACCGTATAAAACAGGCCAAAGGCGAGATTACCCAGGAGGCTGACCTGGGTATCCGAGATGTCCAGGTCCCTGCGGATCGGCTCGACCATCAGGGCAAGGATCTGGCGGTCGAGGAACGAGAGCAGGTAGGCGACGGTGAGGATACTGACGACATACCAGGCGTAACCCGGGTTGGGATAGCCGGCGTGCTGATCCTGTTCCGTCTGGCTCATGGACGGGATCATAGCCCGGCCGCAGAGCCGCCGAACCTAGTGGCAGGTGCTGCAGGCGTTAAGTTGCAACTGTCGTTGAGCGGTTGAGGTTGCAGGGATCGTCGGCCAGACCGGCGTGTGACACGCGGTGCAGTCCAGGCTACGCTCCAGCACGATCCGGTGGGCAACTTCGAAGTGCCAGTAGCCGGCGCGCTGGGCAGTGATCAGCTGGGGTAGTGCTCCGGCTGGCACCGTGATCGCGCCGGCACGGTAAGTGGTGTCAGTGGAAACCTGAACCGTGGTCGGAGCGGACACCGCTCTTGGGTCGAGCCTTAAGGCGCTCCTGCCGCCGGAAACAGTGCGGCCGGCGATGCGACCGAGAAATACCGACGGTCCGAGAAAGGTGCCTTCACCCCCGTAGCGACCATTGATGCCCGCCATGCCCGTGACTTCGCCGGCGGCATAGAGTCCGCGGACAGGCCTGCCCGCTGCATCGATGACGCGCGCGTCCGCATCAATCGCGAGGCCGCCCATGCTCTTGCGGGTCATGGGAAAAAGCTGGATGGCGTAAAAGGGCGCCTTCTCCACTGCCCGCGCGGTGGGGTCTGGTCCCGCTGAGTTGAAGCGGCCGAATTCGGCATCATGGCCGGCGACCACGGCCGCGTTCCAGCGCCGCACGGTCGCCTCCAGGGCCGTCTCCGGCAGGCCAGCCTCGGCGGCCAGGGCCGCCAGCGAATCGGCCTGGCGGATCAGTCCGGCAGCCTTGAGCGGTTCCATACCTGCCGGATTGCCCAGCCACACCGCATCCCGGATCCGCAGCGTCCGCAGGCCATCGGCATCAAAAATGAGCCAGTGGGTTGCAGGCGACTGCTGCAGCACCGCCGCGTCGGCCAACTTGCTGGGCGCCTTCTCGCTGATGAAGCGCCGGCCACTGGCGTTAACCCAGATGGCCGACGGATTCTGGGTCTGCAGGGCGCGGGTGCCCGTGGGGTCCCGGGGGTCCGGTATACCGCTCGCAAAAATGACCTGGTGATCCATGCGGGTGGTGGCGGCTCCGGCTTGCTGGCCGAGCCCGATGCCGGAGCCGGTCGCGAAGTGCCCCGCACCCGCATAGAGGCGTAGCGGTGCCGGCACAGAGGCTGGCCACTCCCGCCGCACGAAGGCCAGATCGCTCTGCCAGCCACCCGTGGCAATGATCACTGCCGGGGCCCGCAGTTCACCCTCGAGCCCCGTGCGCAGATCGCGGATACGCACGCCGCGGACGGCGCCGTTTTTCCCTGTCAGGGACGTCGCCTCTGTGTTCCAGCGAAAGTCCAGGTTCACTCGGGCGAACGCTGCCCGCATCATCGGCACCACCACGTTCAGTGCTGAGCCGCTGGCGAAATGGAACCGGGGCACCGAGTGTTCGGGCGAGTCCAGGATGAAGCCCCAGCGCACGCCAAAACCGGTCAGCCAGTCGTGGACTTCCGTGCGGGAGCCCGCCACGTAACGCCGAACCCAGTCCGGGTCCGCATCTTCGCCCCAGGCCAGCAGGTCCCGTGCGGCAATCTCCGGACTGTCGTTGAAGCCCTTCGTCTCCTGGAGCGGAGTGCCCACCAGGGCGAAGCCGCCAGCCTTGACGGCGTGTCCGCCACCCACGGAGTTGGCATCCAGCACCAGAACGCTCTGGCCCGCGGCCCCGGCTTCCAGCGCCGCGGACAAACCGGCGATGCCGCTCCCGATGACGATGACGTCTGCATCCGGCAGTGGCCGCGTGCAGCTGCTCAACAGCAGGGCGAAGGTCAGCCAGCAGAGCGGAGTCCGGAACATCACAATCAGTATACTCAGCGTTATTCCCGAGGACGCTGCGCATGGCCCTGACCCGCCGGCAACTGATTGGTACCGGAATAGTGTCCGGCCTGGCCGTTGGCGGTGGCCTCGGCCTCGTCTATGCCCGCCGCCGCCTCGACGACGGCGATGTCCTGGCGAAATTCGCTGCTGCCAGTCCCGGTGCCACAACGCTCAACGCCTGGCTGAAGATTGGTAAGGATGGCCGCATCACCTGTGGCGTCCATCGGGCGGAGATGGGGCAGGGCGTTACCACCTCGTTGCCCATGCTCCTGGCCGAGGAGCTGGACGCGGACTGGAGTCAGGTCAGTTATGAGTTCACGCCGGTCGACAAGGATTACTTCAACTTCGGCATTCTTCTGCGCGGCGAGCCTCTCGGGCCGACCGAAGGGCGCTTCTGGCCCGGGATCGGGACGGGGCTGATCCGCGAAGTCTTTCACCAGCTGGGCATGTCGGTGACCATCGCCAGCTCCAGCACCATCGATGCCTGGGACACGCTCCGGCAGGCGGGGGCGGAGGCTCGCGGTCTCCTCGTCGCTGCCGCTGCCGAGCGCTGGTCCGTGCCCGCGACCCGATTGTTGACGGCGGCCAGCGTCGTCACGGATCCGGCCACCGGCAAAACGCTGGGTTATGGCGAACTGGCCGACGCTGCTGCCCGGCTGCGGCC
>JBBQJK010000206.1:0-5068 GCA_038325835.1 Gammaproteobacteria bacterium | reverse complement strand
CTTGATGGTCGGAAAGCGGGCGGCGTACTTCGCCGCGACCGCTGGATCCCGGGGGCGGTAGTAGTTCCGCGCAATAATTTCCTGACCCGCGGGCGTATACAGGTACTTGAGATAGGCATCGGCCACTTCGCGAGTGCCCCTGCGGAGCGCTACCTTGTCGACAACGGTGACCGGGGGTTCGGCCAGAATGCTCATGGCTGGCACCACGATGTCGACCTTGCCCACACCCAGCGCTGTCTGCGCCAGAAATGCTTCGTTTTCCCAAGTCAACAGCACGTCGCCGATGCCGCGCTGGACGAAGGTGGTGGTGGCAGCCCGGGCGCCCGTATCCAGCACGGGAACATTGCCGAACAGCTTGGCCACATAGGCCTTGGCCGTTGCCTCGGTGGCACCGGGCTGGCGCATCGCCCAAGCCCAGGCTGCCAGGTAGTTCCAGCGGGCGCCGCCGGAGGTCTTCGGATTCGGTGTGATCACCTGGATGCCGGTCCGACTGAGGTCGGACCAGTCCCGAATGACTTTCGGGTTGCCCTTCCGCACTAGGAAGACAATCGTGGAGGTGTAGGGCGCGCTGTTGTAGGGCAAGCGACTCTGCCAGTTGGCGGGCAGGGACTTGGCCCGCCGGGCGATGGCATCAATATCGTAGGCAAGAGCCAGGGTAACGACATCTGCTGGCAGTCCGTCGATCACGGACCGGGCCTGCTTGGCGGAGCCCCCGTGGGACTGCCGGACAGTGACGGTGTCCCCGGTCTTGGCCTTCCAGTACTGGGCAAACGCCGCGTCGTACTGCTTGTACAACTCCCGGGTGGGGTCGTAGGACACGTTGAGCAGCGTGACATCTGCGGCCTGAACGAGGCCCGCCGCACCGCTGAGGACGGCGAGCACCGCCCAGCGCTGCCACTGACGAAGGGGAAACATGGTGGGACTGGATGCGGCGCGGCTACTGCGAGCTGGTGTGGATGCGCGGCTTCAGATCCTCGTAGCGAGGCCGAAGGGCCGCGAGTTCCGCCTGGGTGAGGGCCGACGCAGCGAGGTCAACCTTGCCGCCCTGGGCGACCCACGCCTGCTGGCCCGAGAGCTTTGGGGCTCCCGACTTGGCCGCTTCGGCCCCACCTGCCAACAGCGTGGTGGCGAGGACCAGGAGTAGGAGTGCAGCGGGGCTGGTAACCGTCATGACTGGAGGCCTCTCGGATCCGGACAGTCATTCTGCCATGAGCGGCTCGCGGGCGTCCCGCCTAGGTGTCGGCCCGCCAGCCCCGGTGGGGATGCCGGCGCACCAGTTCCGGATCCTGGAAGAGCAGAACGAGCGCAGCGCCGGCCACGAAGCCCCCGATATGCGCCCAGAAGGCCACCCCGCCGCCCTGCGCGCCCATGGAGCCCACGCCACCGATGAGCTGAGCGATGAACCAGTAGCCCAGCATCCAGAACGCAGGAATGGTGAAGGTCGTGATGAAGAATCCCAGGAAGATGAGCATCTTTACCCGCACCTTTGGGTAGAGTAGTACATAGGCACCCATCACCCCCCCGATGGCGCCGGAGGCCCCCACCATCGGTATACCGGCGGCAGGGTCCGCCAGGATCTGGGCCACCGCGGCAGCGAGGCCACAGAGCAGGTAGAAGACGGCAAAACGCAGGTGGCCCATGGAATCCTCGACGTTGTTGCCAAAGATCCAGAGAAACCAGAGGTTGCCGATGATGTGCAGCCAGCCGCCATGCAGAAACATGTGGCTCACGGCCGTCAGCCAGTTGGGGGTGTCGGTGAGTACGCAGTAGGTGCCCGGTCCGATCTCGAAACGCGTGCCCGCCGCCAGCGTCTGCAGCAACTCCCCGGGCACCAGTCCCAGCGTGCACACCGAAGCCCCGAGGCGGGGCTCCATCCCCAGTCCCTGGACCAAGACCCAGGCCGCGATATTCAGCGCGATCAGCACGTAGGTCGTATAGGGCGTCAGGAAATGGGGGTTTTCGTCGCTGAGGGGAAACATGCTGGGTTCGATGGTAGCAGTCCGGTCCAGGCAACGTTGGTGCGCTCGAGACCTTATCGCTAAGTTTTCGGCGACGATCGTCTCCAAAACCGCCGCGTTACCGCTTTTTAACGCCGGTCTCGCCGTGCCGGGCCGGGTCCGCTGTCGCCGAGTTGCCACTAGTTGACACTGTCTATACTGACGAATAGTCTGCGGGCATGTCCGAGGCGCGCAGCCACTCTCTTGCCGAACTGGTCGCTGCCACCGGCTTCGACCGGCGCACCATCGTCTACTACATCCAGTCCGGCCTGTTGCCCAAGGTCGGCCGGCGGGGTCCCCACACCCGCTACCCCGCGGACTGCATGCAGCGGCTGCTCTTTATCCAGGGCGTGAAGACGCTTCAGGCGGAGGGCAAGCTACTCACCGCCACGCTGGCAGAAATTCGCCGGGCCCTCGGGGCCCTTGACTCCGCCGGCATCGGGGATCTGCTCAGCCGGGGCCTGCCGGTCGATGCCCTGACGGTGTTGTTTGCGGAACTGCCCGAGCCGGTCCAGGCAGCCCCTGTAGCACCCTCAACGCCAGAGTTCCCGGCGGCCGCTGCACCGTCGACAACGGTCGAGCCCTCCCGCGCTCCCGCGGGTGAGCGGCGGAGCTATGGCTTGGCCGACGCGGGCATACGCAAGCGCTTCAGCGGGGAAAGGCCGCCGGCCCCGGCCCCGACTCCGCCGGAAGCCCATCACGACGAGACCCACCCTGGGCTGCCGGTCCTGGCGGCGCCCCCCATTATGGCAACGATGACACCTGCAGCTTTGGGCACGGGGGTCGAGGCTGCAGCGGCCGATCCCGAACTGGGTGAGCTGCTCAGGGAGCTTGAAGTCCGGCCGACCCTGAACGCCCGGCGCAGTCCACCCGGCGCTCCGGAACAGTGGACCGAAATCCCGATTACGAGCCGCGTCTATCTGTCCGTGCGCGGCCTTGCGGAGGACGATGTACCACTGGCGGAGGCTGTGGCACGCTTGCTGAAACGCGCACTGCGGGCGCGCTCAACTTCACCCTGAGCACCAGATGATCCTGTCAGTAACGATGTCCCGCTACGCGCCGCTGATCCTGCTCCTTGGCAGTATCGCTGGGCTGCCCGCCTGGGCGGCGGACAGCCTGTTGCCCTATCGGGATCGGATCGAGCAGGGCTACAACGCGCGGGACGCCCGGGCGATCGAGACTGTCGTCGCCGAACTGAAGAAGGCGGGCAGCGAGTCAGATCAGGACGACCTGGCCACCTACTACGCGGCCTTCGCCCGCCTGCGGCAGTCGGCGATTCCAGGTACCGACAAAGCCCAGGCGCGGGATTACCTCGAGCAGTGCATCGACCCGCTGGCATCGCTGCTGAAGCGCCGCAGCGACTATGCCCAGGCGCGGGCCCTGTATGCCTCCTGCCTGGGCGCGAGCTCGAACTACTACGTGCTGAGGGCCGCCACGCGGGGTGTGGCGGCCGGCCGGGAAATGTCGGCCGCGCTGAAGCTCGCGCCGGACAATCCCTGGGTCGTCTTCCAGGCCGGGGTCAGCGACCTGCTGACGCCTGCTCTCTTCGGCGGTAGTGCGACGCGAGCGCTCAAGCAACTGAAGCGCGCGGAGCAGCTCTTTGTGGCGTCCCGGCCCACCGGCTCCAGCGAACCCCTCTTCGGCGAAGCGGAGACCTGGCTCTACATCGGCCGCGCCTGGGTCGCAGAGGGCGACAAGGCGAAAGCCCGGGACGCTCTGGAGACGTCGCTCAGACTGGCACCGGACAGCGCGGACGCCCGGAACGACCTGGCCAGGCTCTGACGGCAGCCCTTATTTCGGAGCCCGCCAGCCCGCGCGCTTTGCCTCTGCCACGCTGCAGAACCAACGCTCCCCCTTTTTCGTGTCTATCCGGGTAGGCGCATAGGAGGGCCTGCCGAGTTCCCGGCTCACCAATGGCAGCCATGCAGCGTTCCCGGGTTTCGTCCGCGTAGCGTCTGTCGGCAACCTCTTTGCCGTCCCGTCGCGCGCGACGGTTCCAGGGCGGATCCCATTGCGCTTTAGAGCCCACCCACACGCCCCGCCCTGCCGATAGGCCCAGGCATAGCCGGTCTCGACCATCCGGGCATTGACGTCATCGCCATGGACAAACACCTTCGCCACCATTCGGTCGTAGGCGTCACTCTGCTCGATGGGTTCAATCTCCAGAGGCCGGCCTTCCACCAGACTCCGCAGGGCTTTGGTGGCAGCGGGGCCCAGGGGTTGGTCACTCTCAGGCGCGTCGATGCCGTGCAGGCGGATCGTGAGCGGCCCGCTGGCGAGATTCACCTTGACGTTGTCGCCGTCGACAACCCGGACGAGAGTCGCGGAGAGGACCCGTTCAGGTTGTGGGCTTTCCCGGGCACACCCGCCCGAAGAGCCGAAGACGCCAATGGCTGCGGTGATCAGGCTGGTCAGGAAGGGCCAGTTAGCCAGGATGGCGTCGCGCGCTCTTGCGACTCTCTCTGACCACCGTCATCCAGATGTTCTCCCGGAACTCATCCAGGTGCTGCTGCCACAACGCCGGGTCGGTGATGCCCATGTGGCCGGATCCCACATGGCCGAAGCCCAGTTGCCAGGGGGACTCCGCATCAGAGCACTGGATGAAGAAACTCGCGAGATTCTCCCGCTCGTTGTCCTGCCAGTCGTAGAGCAGGGCCAGAACCCGGCGCCGGGGCTCCCCGGCGAGCACCATCGCCGCCCGGGTCTCCAGCTCCCGGAGAATGGCGAGAAGGTGGGACTTGAGGTCCAGGCAGAGATACTCGATGTAGACGGGCGAATGGTGCCCGGTCGCTTCGCAGTCGTTGAAATGCAGGCCATGGCGCAGGCGAACCGTTTCCCCGTTGCGGTCCGTACTGGAAGCGGGTCGCTTCGATTCGCTCATGACAGCCTGATCGTCGCGCCATAGGCACCGGCATTGGAATGATGCCCGTCACGGTTAGCGAAGAACGGTCTAGGCGAACGGTACGGGCTTTACCTCGACGTCAGGAGTAAAGAGCTTGTACATCACGGGCGTGACGAGGCGCGCCAGAAACGTACTCGTCAGCAGGCCACCAATGATGACCCAGGCCATG
>JBBQJK010000205.1:0-5081 GCA_038325835.1 Gammaproteobacteria bacterium | reverse complement strand
CTGCTCCGGATCGACCGGGTGGACCAAGACGCCTATGAGGGTACGGCGCTCATGTACCGGTTGGTGGAAAAGCACGGCCTCGAGGGGGCGCCGGCCCTGCTTTTTGACCAGGTGAAGATCGGCGGCCAGTGGTTGCAGGGCCCGGTCGTGGGCAACTATCTCGGCCCCTGGGATGCCGAATGCCTGGCGCTCGGCCTGGAGCCGGACCCGGCCGGCGGCGCGGCAACCTTCCGCAAGGCCCGCGCCCACCTCATCGAGCTCGCGACGAAGAACGGCGGCCGGTACCCGCAGATTCCACCGGAGCTGGTCTCCCGTGACCAGGCCCGGTGCAAGGACGTCATCCTGCAGGGCGACGAGATCGACCTTGGCCGCTTCCCGCTCATGCAGGTGAATCCCGGCGACGGCGGCCGCTACATCAATACGGCGTCGGTCTTTACCGTCGACCCGACGGCCGGCGTGAACATCGGCACTTATCGCTGCCAGCTGAAAGGGCCGCGCAAAGTCGCCATCAGTCCGGGCGCCGGCCAGACCGGCTGGAAAATGCTGGAAGCCGCCCGGAAGCGCGGCGAGAAGACCGCCCGCATCTCCCTGGTGCTGGGCCAGGACCCCATCGTCTATGTGGTCAGCGGCTCCCGCACTGCCAACCGCCAGGGCGACAAGCCGGTGGACGAACTTGCCGTGGCGGGCGGTCTGCGGGGGCGGCCGGTGCAGGTCATCAAGAGCGAGACTAATGACTTCCTCATCCCCGCCCAGGCCGAGATGGTGATCGAGGGCGAGATTCCCCTGGACGACCTGGAGAAGGAAGGACCCTACGGCGAGGGCCTGGGCTACCAGGGCGACGGCGAAAAGGCCTGGTACATGAACGTCACCACCGTCACCCACCGGCGCAACCCCTGGATGCACAACAGTTTCACCGGCGTGGACCGGGGCCCGATCAAATCCCCGGGGGTGGCCTCCGCCTACCTCTTCTCAAAGAAATTCGTGCCGGAAATCGTGGACTTTCACTACCTCAGCAACGCCAACAACATTTTTTTTATCAGCATCGACAAAACGGCGCCCGGTCAGGGTCTTGCCGCCGGGGAGAAGCTTGGCAAGTTCAATCCGGTGGCCAAGGTGGTCATCGTCCTCGACAAGGACGTGGACCTGATGGACATGTCCCAGATCATGGGGGCCATCAGTTCCCGCTGGCAGCCGAGCCCGGCCGCGAAGATCTTCGAGAACCTGCCCGGCCTCCCGCTGGACCCGAGCCAGCGGGATCCCAACAAGACCAGCAAGATCGTCATCGACGCGACCCGGCAGCTGCCCGGGGAAAACGGACCCGCGACGTTCCCGAAAACAAACCGGGAGATCCTGGTCGAACTCGCGCCGGATGCCCTGGCCCGGGTGGACGCCAAGTGGGGCAACCTGATCGGGAAGTGGGACTAGCCAGCGCTGCTAGCCGCTGGCGGGAGAAATGAGGGATGTCCCCATTCTTCGGCGCTGCCACCAGTCGATAAGGTCGGCCATCACCGAATAGGCTGCAGGCACCGCCAGCAGCGACAGCAGCGTCGACGTCAGCAGGCCGCCAATCACCGACGCCCCCAGGGGCGCCCGGAAGTTACCGTCGGCACCCAAGGCCAGTGCGACGGGGAGCATGCCGGCACCCATGGCCAGCGTGGTCATGATCACCGGCCGGGCCCGCTTGCGGCACGCAGCGATGATCGCGTCGTGGCGGGACAGGCCCTGGTCCCGCTCACCGATGATCGCGTAGTCCACGATCAGGATGGAATTCTTGGTGGCGACCCCCGTGAGCAGCAGCAGTCCGATGAGCGACGGCAGGGATAACGCGTAGCCCGTCACCAGCAGTGCCCCGAAGGCGCCGGCACCGCACAGGGGCACGGAGACCAGTATCACCAGAGGCTGCAAGGCACTGCGAAACAAAAGAAGCAGGACCAGGTACACGCTGAAAATACCCGCCAGCATTGCCAGGCCGAAACCGAGGAACATCTCCGCAAAGGCCTCCGCGTCGCCACTCGGGACGATCCGCACTCCCGGCGGCAGCGTATTCATGGCTGGCATGCGGCGCAGGTCCGCGGTCACGTTGCCCAGGGGCAGCCCATTCAGCTCGGCCGAGACCTTGATGTTGCGCTCCCGGTTGAAACGCTCGATCTGGGCCGGTCCGCTGCCGTCACGAATGGTGGCAACCGACGAGAGCGGCACGGTGCCGTTGCGCGACGGTACCCGGAGCAGGGACAGCAGCGCAGTGTCACTCAGGGACGAGTTCGCAATCTGCACCCGGATCGGAATCTGCCGGTCGGCAAGGTTGAGCTTGGCGAGGTTGCGGCGGAAATCGCCGCTGGTGGCGATGCGGGCCGCCGCGGCAATGTCCACCGTCGACACGCCGAGGTCCGCCGCCCGGGCGGCATCCGGAACAATCACGATCTCGGGAGTTAGCAGGGACGCGGTGGACGCCACGCTGCCCAGGCCGGGAAGGGCGCGCAGGGCAGCCTCGACGCTGCGCCCTGCGAGGGCCAGCTGCTGGGAATCCTTGCCAGCCAAAACGATGTCCAGCCGGTCGCCGGGGGCCTGGGCGGCAAAGCTCACCCGCACACCCGGCAGATCCCGCAGGCGCTCCCGGACTTCCGTTTCGATTTCCTGGATCGAGCGCTTGCGGTCGGCGGAGAACTCCAGCGTCAGGGCAGCCTTGCGCACATCCGCCTGACCGGACGCTTCGTAGCCCCCCAGCGAGACGGCGCCAATCCGCGCGAAGACGTTCTTGAGTTCAGGCATGGGCTGGAGCAGCGCTCGCACCTGCTCCGCAGCAGCGACCGTGTCGCTGAGGCGCGCACCGGGCGGCAGGTTAACCAGCAGATCGGTCCGGGACTGGTCAGACGCCGGCAGGAAGGTGGTGGGAATCAGCGGGACTATGGCGAGAGAGGCAATGAAGGTACCCAAGGCAACCGCCAGGGTGCGCCCCCGGTGGCGCAGTGCCACCTCAACCCAGGACAGGTAGCGCGGCATCCATTTGGGTTCCGGGTTTACGGGGTTGCTGTTGCCCATGAACTGAGCCGCCAGCATGGGCGTCAGCAGCCGCGCCACCAGCAGCGAGAACAGCACCGCCGCCGCCGCCGTCCAGCCGAACTCGCGAAAGTAGAGGCCGATTTCCCCGGGCATGAAGGCCACCGGCACGAACACGGCGGCGAGAGTCGCGGAGGTGGCAATGACGGCAATACCGATCTCGTCTGCGGCATCGATGGCCGCCTGGCGCGGCGACTTGCCCATGGCCCGGTGCTGCGCAATGTTCTCAATCTCGACGATGGCATCGTCAACCAGCACGCCGATCACGACGGCAAAGGCGAGCAGCGAGAGCAGGTTCAGGCTGAAACCGAGGTACTGCATGACCGCAAACGTCGGGAGCACCGACAGCGGGAGGGCCAGCGCGGTGATCCAGGTGGCGCGCCAGTCCCGCAGGAACAGCCAGACGACAAAGACCGCGAGCAAGGCGCCTTCGAGGAGCATGGTGACCGAGGCGTCATAGGACGCCTTCGCCGGCTCCACGCCGGAGGCGACCTCGACAAAGCTGACCCCCGGGTGGGCAGCCTCCAGTTCGCCAATCTTCTTGCGGACCGCCGCACCCACGGCGACGGCACTGGTTTCCTCGGCACGCTGAATGGAAATGGCAACGACGGGCTTGCCGTTGAGTAGCGCGATCTCGCGGGGCTCCGCCGTGCCGTCGATGACCGTCGCCAGGGAGGACAGGCGCACGGAACGGCCGTCCGGCAGGGAGATCGGGTAGTTGGCCAGATCCGCGGCCGTCCGCACGGTCGCCACCGTGCGTACCGCCTGCTCACTGCCGCCCAGAGTCGTCCGGCCGCCGGAGAGCTCCACCTGCAGGCGGGCCAGCTGGCCCGAGACGGTCCCGGCCGTCAGGCCAAAGGCCTGCAGTGAATCGGGCCGGAGGTCCACCCGCACCTCCCGTTCGACGCCACCGGAGCGCTGGACCTGGCCGACGCCCGCCACGCTGAACAAGGCCTTGCGCACGGTGTCATCAACGAACCAGCTCAGTTCGTCCGGCGCCATGCGGTCCGCGACGACCGCGTAGCCCAACAAGGTGGGGCCGAAGAGTGAGACCCGCGCGATCACGGGTTCCTCGATATCCTGAGGCAGATCGGGCCGGGTGCGCTCTACGGCGTCCCGGACGGCCTGGAGCGCCCGGTCCATGTCCTGCCCCAGATCGAAGATGACGCGCGTCTTCGACTGCCCTTCGCTGATGGTGGACGAGAGCTTGTCGATGTTGGCGATCGACGCCACGGCGTCTTCCACCCGGCGCGTCACATCGGTCTCGAGCTGGCCCGGCGTCGCGCCGGGCAGCTTGATCGTGACCGAGATCTCGGGCGTGACAAAGTCAGGGAGCTGGGAGATCGGCAGTTTGCCGAGGCCCACCAGTCCCAGCACACACAGGACCGCGAAGATCAGCCCCGCGGGCACCGGGTTGCGAATGCCCCAGAGTGACAGGTTCATGGCGTCTTCTCTTGGGCCAGCACGGGGGCGGCCGCGGCGACTTCGCGCACCAGGTCGCCGTCCGTCAGGAACCCGGCGCCCCGGACCACGATGCGCTCGGTGGGCAAAAGACCACTCTGAATTTCAGTGAAGTCCCCGCGCTGGGCGCCGATCGCGATGCGCCGCTGCTCAACATTGAAAGCCTCCTGGTCCCCGGACCGGGTCTGGCCGGCCTGGTCGGTTGCTGCCTGGGCAACAAAGACATAGGGATATCCGTCCCGGAACACGATGGCTTCCCGGGGCAAGACCGAGGCTGTGGTCGCGCCCAGCAGGATCTGGCCCTGGGCGAACATGCCGGAGCGCAGGTCGCCGGGCGCGGGCAGGTCGGCGTACAGGATGCCGGTGCGGGTTGCCGGATCAACGGCCGGCGAGACGGTCCGGACCCGCCCCACAATGGTCGGGCCGCCAGGGCTCGCCAGTTCCACGGCAGTTCCGATCTTGACGCGGGTCAGGTCGGTCTCCGTCAGTTCGGCCCGCCACTCCAGCCGACCCTGGCGGATCAGGCGGAGCAGGTCCGTGCCGGAGGAGACGATCTGCCCGGG
>JBBQJK010000204.1:0-5083 GCA_038325835.1 Gammaproteobacteria bacterium | reverse complement strand
GCCTCCCCTTCCCGCATGCCGACGCCCCGGAGCATGCCCTTGGTGCGCTCCGGATCCCCGAAGATGCGCATGAGGTTGTCTTCGATAGACATGTAGAAGCGGCTTGATCCCGGGTCGCCCTGCCGGCCAGCCCGGCCGCGCAGCTGATTGTCGATCCGGCGGGATTCGTGGCGCTCGGTACCAATGATGCGCAGGCCGCCTGCGGCGAGCACGCGGGCATGGTGCTCCTGCCACCCGACACGGTGCGCAGCGCGCTCACTATCGGTCGTGTCCGGACCCAGCTGGGCGACCTCCGCTTCCAGGTTGCCGCCCAGCACGATATCGGTGCCGCGGCCCGCCATATTGGTCGCGATGGTGACCGTGCCGGGCCGGCCAGCCTCAGCGACCACGTTGGCTTCGCGCTCGTGCTGCTTGGCATTCAGCACCTGGTGGACCACCCCGCCTTTCTGGAGGAGATCGGCGAGAAACTCGGAGGTCTCAATGGACGTCGTGCCCACCAGGACAGGCTGATTCCGCGTCTGACAATCCTTTATGTCCTCGATGATGGCCTGGAACTTGTCCTTCTGGGTGAGGTAAACGAGGTCAGCCTGGTCATTGCGGATCATGTTCCGATGCGTGGGAATCACCACGACTTCGAGGCCATAGATCTGCTGGAACTCGAATGCTTCCGTATCGGCCGTACCAGTCATGCCTGCCAGCTTGTCGTAGAGCCGGAAGTAGTTCTGGAACGTGATCGAGGCCACCGTCTGGTTTTCCTCCCGGACCCGGACTTCCTCCTTGGCTTCGACAGCCTGGTGCAGGCCGTCGGACCAGCGTCTTCCCGGCATCGTCCGGCCCGTGAACTCATCCACAATGACGACTTCGCCATTGCGCACGATGTATTCGACGTCCTTGCGGAACAGCGCGTGGGCGCGCAGAGCGGCTGTGAGGTGGTGCATCAGGCGGATGTTCGCCGCGTCGTAGAGGCTGTCGTCTTCGGTGAGGAGCCCCTCCTTGACCATCAGCTCCTCCACCTTCTGGTGGCCCTCCTCCGTGAGGAGGATCTGGCGGGCCTTTTCGTCCACCGCGAAATCGCCAGGGCCGCCGTCGTCGTCGTCGGTGGCAACGCGCTCTTGCCGGACCAGTCCCGGGATCAGCTTGTTGATCCGCATGTACAGCTCGGAGCTGTCGTCTGCCGAACCGGAAATGATGAGGGGCGTACGGGCTTCGTCGATGAGAATCGAGTCCACTTCGTCGACGACCGCAAAGGCCAATGGCCGTTGGACCTGGTCTTCGCGACGAAACGCCAGGTTATCCCGGAGGTAGTCGAACCCGAACTCGTTATTGGTTCCGTAGGTGATGTCAGCGGCATAGGCCGCCTGCTTCTCGGCGCCAGACTGGCCGTTGCGAATGACGGCGACTTCCAGGCCCAGGAAGCGGTAGACGGGGCCCATCCAGTCTGAGTCACGCTGGGCCAGATACTCGTTCACCGTAACGATGTGCACACCCTTGGCCGGCAGAGCGTTGAGGTACGCAGGCAGTGTGGCCACCAGGGTCTTGCCTTCACCCGTCCGCATCTCCGAGATTTTCCCCTGGTGCAGGGCGAGGCCACCGACGAGCTGCATGTCGAAATGGCGCAGCCCGAGCGTCCTGCGGGCAGCCTCCCGGACCACGGCGAAAGCCTCGGGAATCAGCGCATCCAGGGTGTTGCCGGCGGCAAGGCGCTGGCGAAATTCAGCGGTCTTGGCCCGCAGGGCGGTGTCGTCCAGCGCCTGGAGGCCGGGCTCCAGTTGATTGGCGGCCACGACGATCCGACCGTAACCACGCAAGAGACGCTGATTACGGCTACCAAAGAACCGGGCGAACCACTTTAACAAGGCGTATATCCTCCGCGACCGGTCGGCCACGAGGGGCTATTCTAGCAAAGCATTTCCCGGGCCTTCGGCGGTTTGGGGCCCGTCAGGCGTCCTGGGGTACGAAGCGGACGGGATTCTGGTGGCGGCCCCGGTAGAGCACTTCGAAATGCAGGTGGGTGCCGGTGGCCCGGCCCGTGGAACCCATCAGTGCGATGGTCTGGCCCGGCTTCACATAGTCGCCCGGCGTCACCAGGTTGTAGGCGTTGTGCCCATAGCGGGTCACCCAGCCATTGCCATGGTCAATCTCAATGAGATTGCCGTAGCCACGCTGGCGACCGGACCGGGTGACCACACCCGGCGCGACAGCCAGAATCGCACTGTTGTCCAGCCCGGCAAAGTCGAGGCCCCGATGCACTGCCGGCCGGCCTGTGAAGGGGTCCAGGCGCTGGCCATAGTGGCTGGACACCCAGCCACCGGCGACGGGGCGGAGCATTGCCAGCCTGGCGGCAGACGCCTGACGGGCCAGTTTGGGAGCACGCTCTTCAGCGCCGGCCTCTTCCGGACCGCCCATCGCTGGCGCAGCGGTGGCCGGCACCGCAGGGACCGGCGCGGCCTCCCAGGCGGGTACCTGAGCGACGCGCACAACCACCGGCGCTGGAACGTCCCGCTGGGCATAGAGACCACCCAGACCAAAGCCCGACGTACCCAGCAACGCAGCGACACCCATCCCAAGCAGTGCGGGCATGAGTCGGGCAGTGAGCCAGGGAATCGGGTAACGCGCCGGTTGGTCCATATTGTTGTTTGCCTTCCTCCCGCTGCTGGTGCCAGGCCGGTACCTGTCCGGACACCGCGCTGGAGTGTGCCTAAACTATGCCCCACCGGTTTTGACTAAACAAGGAACGGTTCACACACCACAGCGCCCGGATGAGTACTGCGTCAAAAAATGGCCCGCGGGGCTTGAGTGAGCTGATTGCAGCCAATAGCCGACTGGGGGCACTGGCCCGGGCTGCGAGCAGTCGGATGGATCTGGCAACGTGCGTCCGGCAGCAGTTGTCACCCCCACTGGCCGCTGCGGTGAGCAACTGCAATTTGCGGTCGGATGGCACTCTGGTGGTGTCAGCCACCAGCCCGGAATGGGCCGCCCGACTCCGGTTTGAAGCCGACGGGATCCTGACGGGGTGCCGGAAGGAGTGGCCCGCAGCGGCCCGCGTCGTGTTCCGGGTCGGTAGCGCCGTGTAGGCGCTCCTAAACTCCGGCAGCCAGCGGCACCTGGTATGAAATTGGCGACAGCCTCTGATCTTCGAACGTAACGATCTCAAAGGCCGAAGGGTCCGCCCGCAACGCGAGCAGCAGCTGGTTATTGAGTCCGTGGCCGGACTTGCAGGCCGTCAGTTCGCCCACGAGGCTGAGGCCAAGCAGGTAAACGTCGCCGATGGCGTCGAGAATCTTGTGTTTGACGAACTCATCCTCGAAACGGAGGCCGTCTTCGTTCAACACGCGGAAGTCGTCGAGCACCACTGCGTTATCCATGCTGCCGCCCAGAGTGAGTTGACGGGAGCGAAGCATTTCGATGTCGCGGGCAAAACCGAAGGTTCGCGCCCGGGAAACTTCCTTGAGAAACGCCGTCGTCGAAAAATCCACCGTGGCGGTCTGCGCGTGCCGCCGGAAAACGGGATGGTCGAAATCGATGCGGAAGTTGACCTTGAAACCGGCAAAAGGCTTCAACTCGGCGAACTTGTCGCCGTCCTCAACCCGCACCGTCTTGCGGATCCGGATGAATTTCTTGGCCGACTTCTGCTCGGCCACGCCGGCCGACTGCAGCAGAAACACAAAGGGCGCGGCGCTGCCATCCATGATCGGGACTTCGCCGGCACTGAGGTCCACGTAGGCGTTATCGATGCCGAGGCCAGCGAAGGCGGCCATCAGGTGCTCGATGGTCGCAACCTTGACCTCGCCCTGGACCAACGTCGTGCCAAGCTGGGTTTCGCCGACCTTGCCGGCATCGGCGCGCACATCCACCGGTGGATCCAGATCCACGCGCCGAAACACGATACCGGAATTCTCTGCAGCCGGCCGCAGCGTCATATAGACCTTGCGGCCCGTGTGCAGGCCCACGCCGGACGCGCTAATGGAATTCTTGAGCGTGCGTTGTTTGACCATGATTTACCGCTCCAACTGCTCGTTACCGGCTGTCTCCGGCCCGCAACAGGGAAAAATGCGCGCATTCACCGGGCCCCATGCGGGTCAACCGGCGGCAAAGGAATGCTCTACAATTCACCCAAGGCCCTGAATACACAGGGAAAACGGACGAAATCTCCTGCTTGCTGCCAAGCAAAAACCCTATCGACCGTCGATAAACCCTAGCACAGGCAGGGAAAATTCAGCAACGGTAAAGGTCCGGCAACCGGGGGCCCCAGCTGCCGGACCAGTAACCAGACCGTCAGTCGGCCTGGCGCCGCAGGAAGGCCGGGACGTCGAGAAGGTCGAAGGAGGCCTCACCGCCTTCCGCCAGCTGCTCACCCACGGCCCGCTGACGCTGCCAGGTCGGCTGGTCGTAGGCGCCATAGCCGCCGGGTTCCGTCGCCTGGTGGGACTGCTGGGCGGCCTGCTGCTGGTGCCCGTGGTGACTGGCTCCCGACCCCTGACCACGGTGGCTCCCAGGCGTTGCCTGAGCAACCACCCGAATATGCGGCTGCTGCTTGACGACCGGCTGACCCAGGCCTGTCGCCACCACAGTCACCCGGATGGTATCGCCCATCTCGGGATCGATGACCGTACCAATGACCACCGTCGCGTCTTCCGAGGCGCACTGCTTGACAGTCTCGCCGACCTGTCGGAACTCGCCAATGCCGAGGTTCTCGCCCGCGGTAACGTTCACCAGGATGCCCCGCGCTCCGGACAGGTTGACGTCCTCCAGTAGCGGACTGGAGATGGCCGCCTCGGCAGCTTCCCGGGCCCGATCCGGACCCTTGGCAGTGCCGGAACCCATCATTGCCATGCCCATTTCGGACATCACGGTCCGCACGTCGGCAAAGTCCACATTGATCAGACCCGGGCGGGTAATCAGTTCGGCGATACCCTGGACGGCCCCCTGCAGAACCTCGTTGGCTGCCTTGAAGGCGTCGAGCAGCGTGGTCTCAGGCCCGAGCACCGACAGCAGCTTTTCGTCCGGCCTTGAATAGCCCGATCGTGATGTTCGTGTTGCCGATGTCGATCGCGAGCAGCATGGCCGGATCATACGCGGGAGC
>JBBQJK010000203.1:0-5122 GCA_038325835.1 Gammaproteobacteria bacterium | reverse complement strand
ACTCGGTCGCGGTGTAGGTGTCGAGGCCCCGGGACAAGATCACCTCCCGCAGCCGGGTGCCCTCCGACAGCGCGCCACCGCCGCTCTCGAGGCGCAGGCGCCGCACCTGTGGATGCGCTTCAAGTAGCTTGCTGACCGCCTCCGAGGCCCCGAACCCCAGGCCCCCGCGGAGGAGGATCTCACGGCCGCCGGGCAGCAGGCTGACCGTGTAAGCGTAAGGTCCCAGGGCCAGTGCCACTCGCGCGCCGATGATCTGCTCAGCGCCGAAGATGAGCCCTCGCATCGCGATCAGGGTCGTGAAGACGAAGGCGATGACCTGAGTAGCCCGGCCGATTCGCCACCGGTCCGGCGGTGCTGCCTTCCGCGCACCACTACGCCAGAGCCCGACCATCTGCCAAAGAGGTACGAGGGCGATCTGGAAGAACTGCAGCGCGAAGGACGCCGCATATTTGTCCAGGCTGTCGGGGAAACCAAAGTTCCCGGCGATCGCCAGTCGGGGGACCAGCACCCAGAGCAGGGCAGAGAGGGCCACACAGTTGACCCACCACGTGACGGCCGGACCCAGATCTCCGCGCCAGTGCCGGCCGATGTAGGAGGTCACCAACCGCTGCTAGTGCCCGAAGTCCAGCGCTTGTGCGGAGCGAGCCTCCTTCGGATCGAAGCGCAGGGGAGCGCCGTCCTTCAGCCACACCGACATAGCGAGGGCGAAGACCCCCAGGTTTGCGATGCCCGTGAGGATGACCGGTCCGGAGATCATCCAGTGATCGTAGATGTAGCCACCGGCGAGGCTGGTCAGGAGTATTCCCATGGCCCCGCAGAGGCTGGCAAAGCCAATTACGGACCCGCGGACATCGATGGGCGTCTCCTGGCCTAGCAGGCCGGTAACCGTCAGGATGACGCTCATCTGGCCGATGCCGACCAGTACTGCACCCAGGTAGCCAAGCAGGTTGAACGGGTTTTCCTGGAGGCCCAGCAGCGTATAGCCGATCCCCGCAATGAGCAGGGCGACGCAGACGCAGGCCAGGCGGTTGAATCGGTCGATGAAGATGCCTGCTACGGGTGCCCAGAGCAGCGAAGAACCAGTGATGATGAACAGCATCATGCCGGCCTGCTTGAGCGCTGCCGCCGAGTCGAGCCCTTCGTTGCGCCCCACCTGCTGCAGCCAGAGCGCCACGAAGACCGCCACCAGCGTGAGGTCCGCCCGGGCGACAAAAGAGCCCGCATAACAGACGACGAGCCGCGGGTTCGCGCGCCCCTGCTTCAGGCCCATGGTCAGAGCCTGCCGGAGGGTGACTTTCTGGGACTTGCCGGACGGTGTGCCGCCTTTCAGGCCCGCCTGCATGACCACCGCCGTCAGGGCGGCCAGACCGGCCATGACCAGCAGCATGTAGCGGCCGGCATCGGCCGGGCTCGCACCCTGGGCCTGGAACACACCCGGCAGGACCGGCAGGATCAGTCCCGCAGCGACACCGACGCCCAGGCCGTTGAGGAAGCCGGTAGCCCCGGCCATCTTCCCGCGGGAGGTCTCCGCCGGGTAGTCCGCCGCGGTGACGGCGATCATGACTCCTGCGGTCGTCACGCCGATGGCGTAGATGAAGCGATAGAGATAGAGGTCCAGCTCCGTTTCCGCCGTGGAGTAGAGGGCAAAGCCAATCCCTGCGATCAGCACTCCCAGCGCATAGAGCGGCCGGCGCCCGAACCGGTCAGACAATGCCCCGATGAACCCGATGAGGCAGAGCGCCACGATCTCCTGCATCGTCACCAGAAGCCCAGTGATCCGCCCCTGTTCCTCAGGGGGAATGCCGATGATCTCGCTCAGCACATAGGGCTGGGAAATGCTGAGAAAGCTCACGATCGGCATGATCATGAAATTGATGTAGAGGAAGGTCCACGCGTTGACGCCGGTTATGCCCGGCGCGAACTCGATGGGACCGATGTGATAACTGCGAACCTGATTCAACGGAAATCCTTCCAACTTCGCGCCGCGCGGGGCAGTGGGCGCTGCCGCACGCCTTAGGGGTGGGGCACTCTGAACGGGCGCCCGCGCCCAAGTCAACCCATAAAACGGCAAGCGGGTTCCCGGACTTATGTCCGGGAAGACAGGGCTTTTCGCTGCAGGCCCCGCGTCAGATGTGGGTTGACGGGCTATTCGCTTCGAGGGTCTGGCGGCCCGGCGCCTGGTCTGGCACCGTAGCTCCACTATGCGCAATGTGCGGCCAGTCGTTGGCGTCATCTCGGACCGGCGCACCTTGGGGCATCACGCTTTTCAGGTGCAGGGAGAAAAGTACCTTGCAGCAATCGTGGCTGGCGCCGGCGCGTATCCCGTCGGTCTGCCCGTCCTTGGTCCCGTCCTCGACGACGATTTCGATGTTCTCGAGATCCTCCAGTCCCTCGACGGACTGCTGCTGACCGGCTCCCCGTCCAACGTCGATCCGCAGCGCTATGCGGGTGCGGCAAGCCACCCGGGGACCCTGCACGATCCGGAACGGGATCATTCGGCTCTGGCGCTGATCCCGGCGGTGCTGCGGCTGGGCATACCCCTGTTCGCCGTGTGCCGGGGATTTCAGGAGCTCAATGTGGCCTTCGGCGGCACACTGCATCAGGAGGTGCACAAGCGGCCCGGGTACCTGATGCACCGGGAAGACCAGGGCGCACCTGTCGAGGCGCAGTATGCCCCGGTGCACGAAGTGCGCTTTCCAGCCGGGGGCCTGCTGGCCCGCATCACGGGCAGCACTGCCGCGATGGTCAACTCGCTACACTCCCAGGGCATTGACCGGCTGGGTGACGGGCTGGTGGTTGAGGCCACGGCCCCGGATGGACTGATAGAGGCTGTGACCGTTGCCGGGAGCCACGGTTTTGTCCTCGGTGTGCAGTGGCACCCGGAATGGCGGTTGCGCGAGAACGAGGTTTCGATGGCGATTTTTCGGGCGTTTGGCGACGCCTGTCGGAGTTACAGAGCATGACATCCACAAAGATCAGGAATGAAGAGCAACTGCGCGAATGGCTGGTCGACAACAAGATTGACGAGGTTGAGGCGGTGGTACCGGACATGGCCGGGGTTGCCCGGGGCAAGTACATGCCGGCAAGGAAGTTCACGGAGCAGGGCGGCATGCGCTTGCCCGAGTCCGTCTTTATCCAGTCAGTGACCGGGGAATACATCGACGACTATCTCGAAGAGGGAGTCATGAATCCCGCGGACCGGGACATGGTGGCCAAGCCGGACCTGGACACTCTGCGCCTCGTGCCCTGGGGCGAGGAGCCCACCTGTTGCGTGATCCACGATTGCTACACCCAGAATGACGAACCGGTTGATATCGCGCCCCGGCAGGTCCTGCGCCGGATCGTGGGGATGTACCTGGCCCGCGGTCTGGTGCCGGTGGTGGCGCCGGAGATCGAGTTCTATCTCGTGAAGCGCAATACGGATCCTGACTATCCGCTGGAGCCGCCCGTTGGCCGCTCCGGCCGCAAGGAAACTGTGCGCCAGCCCTACAGCATGGATGCGGTGGACGAGTTCGAGCCCTTCATCGAGGACATCTACGACTACTGCGAAGTCCAGCGTATCGATGTGGACAACCTGGCCCACGAAAGCGGTACCGCCCAGCTGGAGATCAACTTCCAGCACGGTGACGCCGTTGAATTGTCCGACCAGATGTTCCTGTTCAAGCGCACGATCCGCGAGGCAGCGATGCGCCATGAGATCTACGCCACCTTCATGGCCAAGCCGATGGCCAACGAACCCGGCAGTTCCATGCACTGGCATATCAGCGTCCGGCGAGCGGATGGCGGCAATGCGTTCTCGAATCCCGACGGCTCGGAGAGCGAAGTCTTCCGGAATGTCATTGGCGGGATGCAGAAGTACGGCCCCGAGACCACGATTTTTCTCGCTCCCTATGTAAATTCCTACCGGCGCTTCACGCGGTATATGTCAGCGCCCATCAATCTCGAGTGGGGCTACGACAACCGCACCGTCGGCCTGCGTGTTCCCCAGTCCGATCCTGACAATCGCCGTATCGAAAACCGGATTGCCGGCGCCGACGTGAATCCCTACCTGGCCATTGCAGCCTCTCTGGCCTCTGGCCTCCTCGGGATCGAAGAGGGCCTGCAACCCGGGGTCCCGGAGCAGGGCAATGCCTACAAGCGGCCCTTTGCGCTGCCCGGCAATCTGTCTGACGCCCTCGACCGGCTGGAACGCAGCGAGAGGCTACGCACGCTGCTGGGGGACCGCTTTGTGAAGATCTACACTGCGATGAAGCGGCAGGAATACCAGGCCTTCTTTGAGGTCATATCGCCCTGGGAACGGGAATTCCTGCTATTGAATGTCTGATAGATGTCTACAACAGGGATGGCGGTGATGGCAGATAACCTCAAGCGCTGGCAGCAGGAAGACGGTCGGCATTTCCTGCACCCCTTCACGGATCACCGGCAGATCGCCGAGCGGGGCACCCGGGTTATCACCCGGGCGGAAGGCGTCTATATCTGGGAGGCCAACGGCCACAAGATACTCGACGGGATGTCGGGGCTCTGGTGCGTCAACCTGGGCTACAGCCGCGCCGAACTGGCCGATGCCGCGACCCGCCAGTTGCGGGAGCTGCCCTACTACAACAGCTTCTTCCAGTGCACTACGCCACCTGCTATTGAGCTCGCTCGGGAGCTCTGCGAGCTGGCACCGCCTGGCTTCAACCGGGTCTTCTTGACCAATTCGGGTTCCGAAGCCAACGATACCAACATCCGGCTGGTCCGCTATTACTGGACGCTGCTTGGCAAGCCTGACAAGCAGATCATCATCGCGCGCCGCAACGGCTACCACGGCAGCACGGTCGGCGCCGCCAGTCTGTCCGGGATGCCCTGGATGCATGCCCAGGCGGGCCTGCCCATACCCAATATTCTGCACATCGAGCAGCCCTACTGGTACGGGCTGGGTGGCGACCTGGACCCGGCGGAGTTCGGCCGCCGGATTGCCCGGCAGCTCGCGACCACGATTGAGGAAGTGGGGGTCGACAAGGTGGCCGCGTTCATCGCCGAACCCGTTCAGGGTGCCAGCGGAGCTGTCGTGCCGCCCGCGACGTACTGGCCCGAGATCCAGAAGATCTGTGACGAGTACGGCATCCTGCTGATCGCCGAC
>JBBQJK010000202.1:0-5144 GCA_038325835.1 Gammaproteobacteria bacterium | reverse complement strand
CCCAGCAGCAGACCGACGTGCAGTCCTTCGCCTTTCTTGAACCGACGGCGGACGGCTTCCGCAACTACTACGGCAGCGGCCAGAGCCGGTCGCCCGCGGATCTGCTCGTGGAGCGGGCCAACCTGCTGACACTGAATGTGCCGCAGATGACTGTCCTGGTCGGCGGCCTGCGCAGCCTGAATGCCAATGCCGGACAAGCCGCGCCCGGTGTGTTCACCGCCCGCCCGGGGACCTTGAGCAACGACTTCTTCGTGAACCTGCTGGATATGTCCACGACGTGGAGCAAGTCCACCACGACCGAGGGCCTTTACGAGGGGCTCGAGCGCAAGACGGGCAAGCTCAGGTGGACCGCGACCCCGGTGGACCTGGTCTTCGGCTCGAACTCCGAGCTGCGAGCCGTGGCGGAGGTCTACGCGGCCGCCGACGGCAACGAGAGGTTCGTCCGGGATTTCGTCAAGGCCTGGACCAAGGTGATGAATCTCGACCGCTTCGACCTGAAGTAAGTGTGGCGCGAGGCGCGTTGCTGATGTCCCCTTTCTCCGGGAGCTTTAGAGCGCTATGGAGAACGGAGTAGGTGGCGCGCCAAGGCAGATGAATCTGGGCACTGGAGTGTGGCCCTTACACTGTTTCCATCCGCAACCTGATATTGGCTATCCAGAGACTTCACGCAGAAAGTCACCTTTCATTCCGGCGCAGCCGCGCTACACTTTCGACGGTTGATGTTTCGCAGGACATAATCCGTGGCACGTGTTCTGGCCGATCTCGAAAATGAAATCAAGGCGCTCAGCCCCAGCGAGCGCAACTTGCTGCTGAAGTCCCTCATCAGCGACATGGATGCGCCGGCCGATCCGGACGCCACCCAGGCCTGGCTCGTGGAATCCGAACGGCGCCTTGCGCAGATAAAGGCGGGCACCGCGAAGACGTTCCCGGGCGATGCCGTCATCAGAGAAGCCCGCTCACTATTGAAGTGATGGACTTCGAACTCCACTCCGAGGCGCGAGCGGAGTTTCCGAGCGCGGTGTCTCGCTACGAATCGGAAGTTTCCGGCTTGGGCGCCCGCTTCATCACCGAATTCGACTGAGCCATTTCCCTCTTGCTGGATGCCCCGAACATGGGGGCGCCGCAAGGCGGGAAACTCCGGCGCTTCGTTATTAATGACCACTTCCCGTATTCCATCGTTTACACGGTGGTCGGGCAGACCTTGTCTGTGGTTTCGGTCGTCCATAATGCAGGACGGCCGGGCTATTGGAAGGGTCATGACCCCCGACAGTGATTCTGAGAAGCGGAAATGTGGCGCGCCAGGGCGGATCAATCTGGGCACTGGCACGTCGTGGTGTCCTGAGGCTTGCACGCCCCGCCGGATGTCACTGGCGGTTTCGCCTGGAGCGTCCGCTGAGGCCCTGAAGGGCTGATGTCCGGTGCAGTCGTTCCGCGCGCATGACGTGGACAATGAATACACGCTTGCCGTCAAAGCGATAGAAAACCCGGCAGGGCGGTTCCACGACCTGCCGGTAGCGCCATCCGTGGAGTTCAGGCGGCTTCGACCCGCTGCGCGGATGCGCCTGAAGTTGCTCGACGTGACGGAAAACACGCCGGACCAACTGACGGGCGGCTAGGGGATTCTCAAGTGCGATGTAGTCGGCAATGGCGTCGAGGTCAGTGAGGGCCGGATCGGTCCAGACTATTTCAGCCATCGGGCCATTTTGGCTTTGGCGCGAGCATGAGTCAGGACTCGTCCGTCCTCCATGGCCCGCTCGCCGCGGGCAATGCCCTCAAGCACACCCAGCCGACGCTGGAGGCTCTCGTAGCTCTCGACGTCGACCAGATAGGCGCTCGGCACGCCGTGCTGCGTAATGAGAATGGGCTCCCTCGCGCTCTGCAACTCGGCCAAGAGCTCGGTGGCCTGGCGCTTCAGGGTGGTGACAAGCTCGGTACGCATAAAGTGATACTAGAGTGCCACATTGTTCAAGGTCAAGGAATGAATGCCTAGGAATCCCCAGGAATTCCCCAGATAAGACCACACCCAGGCGCTGGGCGTGGGTCGCCTACTCCGCGGCCCTGCATGGAGCCTTGGCAATTTGTCCGGTATGGACCGCTGATTCGATGGCGCGCCCGGAGAGATTCGAACTCGGAACCTTCTAGCCGGGTTTCAGGCGCTGCCTGATCTCCGCCAGCTCCAGCTGCAGGGTCTCCACCTGGGCCTCCAGGCTATGCACCCGCTCGGTCAGCCCTGAACGTGGGGCAACCGCGGGCTCTGACGAATCCGCGGCTTCATCAGCCGGGGCACCCTGGACGTCCCCACTCAGCAGATGGGCATAGCGGGAATCCCGGGTGCCCGCTGCCCGGGGCAACCGGACGACGAAGGGGCCGCTGACGTGGGCGCTGAGCGCCTGCAGCGCTGCCTCCACCTCAGCCACCTCCGCGATCGTCGCCATGCGATTGCAGCGGGTCCGTAACTCACCGGGACTTTGTGGGCCGCGCACCAGCAACTCGCAAAGGATGGCCCGCTCGACGTCCGTGAACTTCAGTGGCCCGAACTCGGTGTTGCAGAACACGTGCTTGTACTTGGTCACCCGCCCGCCGTAGCCCGACCGGTCGCTCACCAGGTGCTTCTTCACCAGCGCGTCAACGACCTGCTGCACTTCGGTTTCGCCCAGGTTCAGCACCGGGTCCCGGTTGCTCTTCTGGTTGCAGGCGTTGGTCAGGGCGTTGATGGACAGCGGGTAGTTCTCGGGTGTCGTGGCCTCCTTCTCCAGCAGGCAGCCCAGCACCCGGGCCTCCGGGAGCGTCAGCTCGATCTTCACGAGAGGTTGGCCTCGTCCCGGGCAAGCTGGCGGCGCAACGCCTCTTCCCGTGCGTCCTCTATGGCGAGCAGGGTGCCTTCGACGTCCGCGGCGGACTCATTGGCGACAAACACGCCCGTGAGCACGGTCTCGGGCAGCAGCAGGCCCTTCTCGAAGAGCACCCACATTTCCTCACCGAAGCGGGTCTTCAGCAATTCCGGGGCGAAGCGGCCGAGCGTGGCCCCGATGTTGTTCACGTCCCGGAGCAGCATCACCCGGGCGTTGTTGTTGCCGGCGGCACTCACCACCTGGGGCAGATCGATGATCACCGGACCCTCCGGCCCCACCAGCACGTTGTACTCGGAGAGATCGCCGTGAATCAGGCCGGCGCAGAGCATGCGGACGATCTGGCCGATCAGAAAGGCGTGATACTCCCGAGCCTGCTCGGGGGTCAGTTCCACGTCGCCGAGACCCGGCGCGGAGAAGCCGTCCGCGTCGGTGATCAGTTCCATGACCAGCACGCCGGTGAAATACCCGTAGGGGTCCGGCACCCGCACGCCGGCTCCCGCCAGCTGGTAGAGGGCATCCACCTCGGCATTCTTCCAGGCACTCTCCTGTTCCTTGCGCCCAAAGCGGGTGCTCTTGGCGCTGGCCCGGGCCTGTCGGCTGCCCTTGATCTGCCGGCCTTCCTGGTAGGTGACCCGCTGCTGGAAGCTGCGCTGGCCCATGTCCTTGTAGACCTTGGCGCAACGGATGGTCGTGCCGGAACGGACGATGTAGACCGAGGCCTCCTTGCCGCTTTTCAGGGGGCGGAGGACTTCGTCGATGATGCCGTCGTCGATGAGGGGCTGGAGCGCCTTGGGGATCTTCATGGGCTATTTTAGCCCGGTCGCGTCCCCGGCCGCCGGATTTCCCGGACCACGAACTGGGGCCTGCCCGTGGCCGTCAGGTACAGCCGGCCCAGGTACTCACCCAGCAGGCCCAGCATCAGCAGCTGAACCCCGGAGAAGACCAGGATCGCAGCCATCAGGGAGGTCCAGCCCTGGGGCGTGTCGCCCAGGAAGCGCTCGACGATGGCGGCCACGGCCATGATCATGCCGAGCAGGGAGATGGCCAGGCCCACGAGGCTGCTCACCCGCAGGGGCATGACCGAGAAATTGATAAACATCGCCATCCAGAGCCGGCCCAGCTTGCGCAGCGTGTAACTGCTCGAGCCCTGGGTCCGCTCGTTATGCTGGACTTCCAGCGTGCCGATACGCTGGGTGGTCTGGAGGATCAGGCCATCGATGTAGGGGTAAGGGCCCTGATATTCGGCAATCCGTCCCCGCAAAAACGCATTGATGCAGCGAAAGCTCGAGAGGTAGAGGCCCTTCGGCTTGTCCAGCAGTAAACCGGCTACGGCGTTGGTGAACCGGCTGCCCAGGTTGCGAAAGCTGCTGTGTTTCTTGACTGCAAAGGACGTGTAGATGACGTCCTGATCCGGGTGCTGCCGGGCGTGGTCGTAGAGCCTGCGCACCTCACCCGGCGGATTCTGGAAGTCATCGTCGATATTGATGATGAAGTCGCCGCTGGCTACGGAGTAGCCGGCCATCACCGCGTTGTGTTCGCCGAAGTTGCGGGCCAGATCCACAGCGATGACCGGCGCACGGCACTCGTCCACCAGGCGCCGGATGACCTCCCCGCTGCGATCGGGACTGCCGTCATTGACCAGGACGATCTCCAGGCCCCCGGCAATGTCGAGATTCGCCAGTTCGTGGACCAGCGCCCCGATGCTCTCGGCGCCGCGAAAGACGGGTATGACGACGGATAGACCGGGCATCAGGACTCCTTGCGGGCCACGCCAACGACGGAGCCGCCGAAGGGCAGCGACAAGCCCCTGCCGATCAGCGCGCGCTCCAGCCTTAGCGGCCAGCCGAACAGGTTATTTACGGACGGGGGCAGCGCCTGCACATCGGACTCGCCTGTCCCCTCCGGCCACACTTTACGGCGCAGCACCATGAGGGGGAAGAGCAGCGTGTTCCAGTAGCTGACCTGAAGCACCGGCAGCCGGGCTGCTTCGAGCAGATCCTGCACCCCGCCCGCGTTGAACCGTCGCGTCTGGTTGACCGCGCGATCGTGGTAGGACAATAACCACTGGTACGCAGCCAGATTCAGTATCAGCACGCCACCAGGGCGCAGAACGCGCCGGAACTCGTTGACGACCTGGCCCGGGTCCAGGCTGTCACTACCCAGGACGTCGAGACTGACCAGTACGTCGAAGCTGGCATCCGGATAGGGCAGGCTGCGCACAGAACCGCAGTGAATGGCGGCGCGCGTCTTGCGTCGGGCAAAGGCGCAGGCGTCTTCGGCGTAGTCGAGCCC